>JAFZLE010000382.1 GCA_017551645.1 Clostridia bacterium
ACCGTGAGCTTTCCGTGCCTGGAATACGCCAGGGAAGCCATAAGATACGGCGGCGCGTACCCGGTGATATTGAACGGTTCCAACGAGGAAGCGGTGGACGCGTTCCTGAAGGACAGGATACCCTTCGGGAAGATCGCCGAAACGGTCAGGTTCGCTCTGGACACCTGTCCCGACGCGCCCGTGAACAGCGCTGTGGAAGTGATGGAAGCGGACAGAACTGCGAGGCAGGCCGCGAAGCGTTATCTGGAGGAATAATGAGCATAGTATATATAATCATCGCCCTGCTGATGCTGACGTTTATAGTGTCAATACATGAATTCGGGCACTACATAGTCGGCAGGATGCTGGGCATAGGCATAGTGGAATACGCCATCGGCATGGGGCCGAAGCTGTTCAGCTGGAAAAAGAGCCACAGGATCAAGGGCACGGACGCGGAGGAGACCATACGCTACTCCGTGAGGGCTTTGCCTCTGGGCGGTTTCTGCGCGTTTTTGGGTGAAGACGAAGCCAATCCAGACCCGCGGGCCATGAACAACATGCCCGCGTGGAAGCGTTTTCTCACAGTGCTCGCGGGCCCTGCGATGAATTTCCTGCTCGCCTTCGTTATCACCGTGGGGCTGATAGCCACCGGCTCCATCCCAAACATATTCAAAACGGTCGTGCTTCCGGAAGTTGGTTCTATTATGCAGGATATGCCTGCCCAGCGGGCCGGCTTTATGGAAGGAGACATAATAGTTTCCATAGACGGAAACGCGATCACCTGCGACCAGGCGGGCACGAACGCACTCAAAGCGTACCTGGCGTCCGTTCAGGAAGGCAGCGAAGTCAGCGTTACGGTCAAACGCGGGGGCGAAGAAGCCGTGCTCATCCTCGTTCCGGAGAAGCAGGACGGCGTGACGCTGCTGGGCGTAGGCCTGAACAGCTATTATGAAAGTTACAACGTGGGAGTTTTAGGAGCCATACCCAAAAGTTTCACCTTCATGTGGAACACGGTCAAGGCGACCTACAGCTTGCTCGTTGACCTGCTGCATAAGCTGTTCGTAGGCGAGAAGATACCGGAAGGCAGCGTTACGGGAGTGGTAGGCATAGTGGCGGGCATGTCCAGTGAAATGAGCATAGGCTTCGGTTCGGGCATGGGGACCGGCATATTCGTAATAATCTATTATGTAATGGCCATATCCCTCAGCCTTGGCATAATGAACCTGCTGCCGCTGCCCGCGCTGGACGGCGGCCGCCTGGTGGTGCTGCTGTTTGAAATGGTCACGGGCAAACACCTTAACCGCAGGGTGGAAGGCATCATCAACCTGGCGGGTCTGGGACTGCTTCTGCTGTTGATGGCGGTCGTGACATTTTCCGATATCAAAACTCTGCTCAAATAGGAGAAAACGATGCTCAGGGAATCATTCCACAACCATACATGGAGATGCAATCACGCCGAAAACACGGAGAGGGATTATATCGAAAGCGCCGTCAGGGGCGGCATGACCAAGCTCGGTTTCTCTGACCATGCCCCGTACGTGTTTGAGAACGGTTATTATTCAGGCTTCCGCATGAAGCCCGAGCAGATACAGGGCTATTTCGATACGCTCGAAGCGCTGAAACAGGAATATAAAGACAAAATAGACATATATATCGGTTTTGAGGCGGAATACTATCCAAAATTCTTCGGCAAGTTTCTGAAACTCATCGCCGACTATCCGGTGGAGTACCTGCTGATGGGCCAGCACTTCATACACAACGAGATGGACAGGATGGACTCCTTCCATGCTTCTGAGAGCGTGGAAAAACTGCAGACCTACGTCCGCCAGGTGGCCGAAGGGCTGTCAACGGGCAAGTTTGCCTGCCTGGCGCATCCAGACGTTTTGTGGTTTACCGGCAGCAAGGACATATATCAGAAAGAAATGCTGATCGTATGCGAGGCGGCGAAGAAATACAACGTTTTGCTTGAGATCAACCTGCTGGGCGTTCGTGACGGCAGGGTGTATCCGAATCCCGACTTCTGGGAGGTCGCGGGCCAGGTGGGGAATACTGTCACCATAGGCAGCGACGCCCACAGGGCGGCGGACGTGTACGATCCCAAGTCCTATGAGACCGCCATGGGGATAGTGAAACGCTTCGGCCTGAACTGTGTGAACGCCGGAGAAATGATAAAGGGAGGTCACTGGCTGGGATGACGCGCAGAGTATACGCGGGCAGCGTGCCCATAGGCGGCGGCGCCCGGGTAAGCATTCAGTCCATGACCAATACGGATACCCGCGACAGGGAAGCCACCCTTGCGCAGATAAGACAGCTGGCGGGGGCGGGCTGCGAGATCGTGCGCGTAAGCGTATACGACGACGCTTGCGCCGACAACGTGCGCTTTCTTGTGGACAACAGTCCCGTGCCGCTGGTGGCGGACATACATTTTGATTACCGGCTCGCCATAAAGAGCCTGGAAAACGGCATAAGCAAGCTCAGGATCAACCCGGGAAACATCGGAAGCGAAGCCAACGTGCGCAAAGTGGCGGATTGCCTTAAAGCACACAGCGCGCCCGTACGCATAGGCGTGAACAGCGGCTCTGTGGAAAAGGACCTGATGCAGAAATACGGCGGACCGTGTCCGGAAGCGCTGGTAGAGAGCGCCCTTAACCACGCGGCGCTGCTGGAGAACTGCGGTTTTACCGACATCGTACTGTCCATGAAGGCGTCCAACGCCGCCGATACAGTTAAAGCGAACCGGCTCGCCGCGCAGAAATGCGATTATCCGCTGCATATAGGCGTTACAGAGGCGGGCACTGCCAAAATGGGGAGCATAAAAAGCGCCATTGGCATAGGCAGCCTGCTTCTGGACGGCATCGGGGACACGGTCAGGGTATCGCTCACCGGCGACCCGGTCAACGAGGTATACGCCGCGAAGGACATCCTTAAAGCGGTGGGGCTCAGAAAAGACGGGATAGACGTTATATCCTGTCCCACCTGCGGACGTACCTGCATACCCGTAGGTGAGATCGCGGACAAAGTGTCCGCCGCGTTCAGCGACCTCACTTCACCTCTTACCGTGGCGGTGATGGGCTGCGTGGTGAATGGCGTGGGCGAAGGGTCGCACGCGGATATAGGCATCGCCGGCGGCAGGGACGGCGGCATACTCTTCCGTAAGGGCAAGCCCCCGGTGACTGTAAGGGGTGACCTTGCGGAAATACTGATAGAGGCTATTAAACAGGAGCTTGGATCCAAATGAGTGAGATCTGGAGAGATCTGGTATCCAGCGCGGACAGGGATTTGGCCGCGCTTTTGAGTTTGGGCGAAGTTTCTTTGTCCCGCAGCACGGGAGATATGCAAGTAAAGCTCAACGCCAGCCGTCTGCTCAGCGCACGGGAAAGAAAAACTGTGGAAACGGCGCTTAAAAGAGGTCTTCCGGGCGCGAATTTCAGCCTGAAGATCAATTATCCGGCGCTTAAACAAAAGGTCCTGTATGACATAAGCGGCTATAAAAGCGTGCTGATCGCGAGGATACTTGAAGAGAGCCCCGGCAGCGCGGCGTTCCTGGGTTGGGAAAGCTCAGTGTGGGAATTGAAGGGCGATGTGCTCACCATCAGCGTGTCGTCCCGCCAGGGAGCCGAGTTTTTGAAACTAAGGCGCATGGACAGCCGCATAAGAGACCTGCTTTCAGACGTGTTCGACATCAAAGCGGGGGTCGAGATCAGCTATGACGGCGACGAAGAAAAGCTTATAGAGCAGATAAACAGGCGCAGGCTGGAAGAAGAGGAGCGCATAAGGCAGGAGATAATCAGCGAAAAAGAGCACGCGAGCGAGGTCAGCGTTAGCAATGACGCGATACTCGGGCGTCCGTTTACGGGCCATGAAACGCCCATGCGGGATATTGCCCAGGATGCGGGCAAAGTCATAGTGCTGGGAGAGATTATCTCCTGCGAGGTAAGGGACACCAAAAAGGACGATTGCAAGATACTGTCCCTGACCCTCACCGATTACACATCCACGCTGCCCTGCAAGGCGTTTATAAAAGCCAGACGCGGCAAAAACTCGCTCTCTTTCGAACAGCAGCTTGAGAACGTAAACAAGTGTATAAAGCCCGGCAAATGGGTGAAACTTACGGGCGACTTCTCCTATGACGAATATGACCGCTGTTACAGGATAATGATAGACAGCGCCCTGCCCGCCGACAAACCCGAGCGCCGTGACACTGCAAGGGAGAAACGGGTAGAGCTGCACCTGCATACGAATATGTCGTCGATGGACGCGGTCGCCACGCCCACCGAGCTTATAAACCAGGCTGCCAAATGGGGACATTCCGCCATCGCCATAACCGACCACGGCGTGGTCCAGGCGTTTCCCGAGGCGTTCGACGCGGCCAAAAAGGCGAAGATAAAGCTGATCCCCGGCTGCGAAGGCTACCTGATAGATGATATGGTGAAGATCGTCGAACGGGCGGATGCCAGAAAACTGGACGGTGCCGCTTTCGTGGTGCTGGACGTGGAGACCACGGGACTCAATACCTTCCGCGACAGGATAACGGAGATAGGCGCGGTAAGGATAGAAAACGGCCGCGAAACGGGCGATTTTTCCATGCTGATCGATCCCGGCATGCCGGTGCCGGAGGAAGTGACGCGCCTGACGGGCATAACCAATCAAATGCTCATGGGGCAGCCGCGCATAGGGGAAGTCATAAACAAATTCGCGGACTTCTGCCGCGGCGCGGTGCTGGTCGCCCACAACGCGTCGTTTGACATGATGTTCATAGGCCGCGCGTTCAGAGAAGCCGGCCTGCCTTTTGAATACCCGGTGATAGACACGCTGTCCTTATGCCGCAATTTCTATACAACCATGAAGACCCACAAGCTGGGCCAGATATGCAAGGAACTGGGCATCCCGCTCACGAACGCCCACAGGGCCGTGCACGACGCGAGAGCCACTTCCCTGGTGCTGCTTGAGACGCTCAAACGCATCTGCGCGGGAAGGCCTCTGCGCACGCTGGACGAGCTCAACGCCGTATTTGAGGCGGACAAGGGCGGGGACAGCCATCATGTCACGCTTCTGGCGACCTCCAGGCAGGGCATGACGAACCTGAACCACATGGTGTCCGACGCGCATCTTAAGTTTTTCCACAGGACGCCGCGTATGCCTAAATCCCTGATAAACCAGTACAGGCAGGACGTGCTTGTGGGCAGCGCGTGCGAGGCGGGCGAGCTCTACCGCGCGTTCGTAAACGGCAAGAGCGAGCAGGAGATCGAAAAGATCGCTGCCTTTTATGATTACTTTGAGATACAGCCCCTGGGCAACAACGCGTTCATGGTGCGCCGGGGCATGGTCGACAGCGAAGAGGCTCTAAAAGACATCAACATCAGGATACTGGAACTCGGGCGGCGCCTGGGCAAGCCTGTCGTGGCGACGGGCGACGTGCACTTCCTGGAAGAAAAAGACGCCATATACCGTTCGGTTCTGCAAAGCGTAAAGGGCTACGAGGACGCCGATCAGCAGCCGCCGCTGTATTTCATGACTACCGGAGAAATGCTCAGGGAATTCGAGTACCTGGGCAAGGACGACGCGAAGTACGTGGTCATAGACGCGCCCAATCAGATCGCGGATAAGGTCGAACACATCGAAAACCTGTTCATGAAAGCCCCTGACGGGGGCGAGACTTTCCAGCCGTTTTGGGAGGACGCGGAAAAGAACCTGCGGGAGATCTGCGCGAACAGGGCAAACGAGATGTTCGGTTCGCCGCTGCCTGAAATTGTACAGAAACGTCTTGAAAAAGAACTCAATTCCATTTGCGGCTACGGCTTTTCGACTTTGTACATGATAGCCGTTAAGCTTGTAGACAAGTCCCTGAAGGACGGTTACATAGTCGGTTCACGGGGCTCTGTAGGCTCGAGCCTTGTGGCGCACCTGTCGGGCATAACCGAGGTGGACGCACTGCCGCCGTATTACGTGTGCCCCAAATGCAAACACTCCGAATTCGACGTGCCCAAGGAATATACCTGCGGCCTGGACCTGCCGGAAAAGAACTGCCCCGTCTGCGGGGAGGTGATGCGCAGGGACGGGTTCAATATTCCCTTTGAGGTATTTTTGGGCTTCAAGGGAGACAAGGTCCCGGATATCGATCTGAACTTCTCGGGCGTTTACCAGCCTACCGCGCACCAGTACGTGAAGGAACTGTTCGGAGAGGACAATGTTTTCCGTGCGGGCACCATATCAACGGTTGCCGAGAAGACCGCTTTCGGCTACGTGCTGAAGTACGCGGAAGACCATAACCTCAACATTTCCCAGGCTGAAAAGGAGAGGCTCGCCAGGGGCATCACGGGCGTGAAACGCACCACCGGACAGCACCCGGCGGGCATGGTGGTGCTGCCAAAGGGCTATGAGATATACCAGTTCACAGCCGTGCAGCATCCCGCGGACGACTTTACCAGCGACACTATCACGACTCACTTTGACTTCAGCTCCATGCACGACGTGCTGGTCAAGCTGGATATACTGGGTCACGATGACCCTACCATGCTGCGCAATCTCCAGGATCTGACCGGTATAAAGCCCCAGCAGGTGCCGCTTAGCGACAAAAAAGTCTTTGACGCGATCATCTCGCTATTTTCGTCGCCGGAGGCGCTCGGGATAACCGCAAAGGAACTGGGCTGCGAAACGGGCACTTTGGGCATACCCGAATTCGGTACGCAGTTCGTAAGGGGCATGCTCACGGAGACCCGTCCATCCTCCATGGAGGAGCTTGTCAGGATATCCGGCTTAAGCCACGGCACCGCCGTATGGGTGGGGAACATACAGGACATTCTTCGGGCGGGCAAAACGGACCTTAAGCACGCCATATGTACCCGCGACGACATCATGAACCAGCTCATGGACTACGGCGTGGAGCCCAAAATGGCTTTTACCATAATGGAATTCGTGCGCAAGGGCAAGGCTTCCAAGGGCAAGGGCGGGGACCTCAAGCCCGATATGCTGGAAGCGATGGTCAAGGCTAAGACGCCCGAGTGGTTCATCGAAGCGTGCCGGAAGATAGAGTACATGTTCCCCAAAGCCCACGCCGTTGCATATGTCACCATGGCGCTCAGGATCGCGTATTTCAAAATCTTTTATCCGGCCGCGTACTATGCCTGCTTCCTGCACAGGAACGCTGAGGCGTTCGACGGCAGCACCATGATCGCGGACGTGGACGCGCTGCGCGGCATGATGAAGCAGATAGAAGACATGGAAAAGACCGAGCGCGAGCGCAATGACGACAAGTACTCGCTTATGGAATCGCTGGTGGAAATGAACTTGAGGGGCATCAGTTTGCTGCCTATAGATCTGTACGCGTCTGACGCGGAAAAGTTTACGGTGGTGGATGACAAACACATACTGCCTCCCATTTCTGCGCTGCCGGGTTTGGGGCTCAGCGCCGCGCGCAATCTTGTGGAAGCCAGAAGCGGAGGGAGATTCATCTCGCGGGAGGACATGATCCGCAGGAAAGTCAGCAAAAGCGTAGTCGATATGCTGGCCAAAGTGGGCTGCCTTGACGACCTGCCTGAGACCAGCCAGGTCAGCCTGTTTGACATCTGATATGAAACGTCTTTTTCTGGCGCTGCTGTTTCTTGCGTTATTTGGCGCGGCAGCGGAACTGAACTGCATAAATACAAGCCGGGGTGCCCTGCTGTTTGACGGGGAGTATGCCTGTGTCAGCTTTGGCGAATACGAAAAGGCGTATCCTCTGGCTGACTTCGGTATGTACAAGGCCAAAACAGCAGAGGGATGGACCGTTTTGGACGGGCAGGGCGTCAGGATAGGGGATGCCTACCAGAAGATCGGTGCCTGCGAAGCCGGTATAATAGTCATGAAAGACCAGAAGTATCAGCTGCTGGGCGCCGATCTGGTCCCCGTAAACAAAAAGCAATACATGCTCATAATGCCGCTCCTTTCGGGGGCGCTGGCACTTAAGGGGCAAAGCTGGGACAGCATACCGGATCGGGTGTATTACCTGGACCGGGACGGCCAGGAATATATGCGGGACAGAAGGCTGATATTTACGGGTGAAGAACATGAAGGCCTGCTTCCGGCGTGTGACGGCGAGACTGGACTGTGGGGCTATATCGGGGAAGACGCCGTATGGGCGATAGCGCCGTCCTTCGCGTCCGCGGGCGGTTTTGTGAACGGTATCGCTCCCGCGTCCGCCTTAAGCGGCATGGGAGTGATCAACAGGAACGGGGAATGGCTGCTGCATCCGCTGTTCACGGACGTCAGGCTGAACGAAAGACTTATACTGTGCCGTGAGCTCGGTGCGCTGTACGTATACAGAAGGGACGAGAACGGGCTCATACTGATATCGGCGTTTGAACGCGCCGAAGGCGAGCTCGCGGGCGAATACTATATCGTAAGAGCCGAGGGAGAGACAGAGATATACGATTCCTACGGCACGCTGATGATGAACTGTGAGGGGGAAGGACTCATTTATCCGGGGCTGCCTTCCCAGCTGGTTTTTCGCGCGGAGGAAGGCTATCGCGCGGTTGAAATCGAAACGATGGAGGCATCTAAGACCTACGGCGCCATAAGGGCGAACGAAGAATACAGTGCAT
>JAFZLE010000383.1 GCA_017551645.1 Clostridia bacterium
GAAAACTCCCAGCCTTTCGGCGCGTAAGGGGTCTTGTCCGCCCTGTGGCTCCTGCCCTCGTACAGCGTCCGGTGCTTAAGGTATCCCACGTTCGGCGTCGCCATGTTCGAGCGCAGTATGTACGTCCTGTAATAAAAGCAGCGCTGTATGAAGGGGTCTGAGCACTCGAAAACCGGCATACCCTCGTACCACGCCGCCTGGGAAGCCGCGGCCCTGTCGTACGCCTGCCGGGCCGGAAGCATAAACGCCCCGTCCAGGCGGGACAGCACGCTGTCTTCTTCCCCCTTGAGCCCCAGGACAGCGGCGAAAAGGAACTGCCGCTTTCCCCCGGGCATCAGATGGTATTCCCCGCCTGAAAACACCCCGTCCGCCCGGGCGGCCATTATCACGCTGAGCCCGTGCGTGCAGGCAGGGAACGTATATATCTTTCCCTGCTCCGCCCCCTCCAGAAGCATGAATTCCAGAATGACGGGCATATCGGATACGTTCTCCCACGTCTGCAGGGACAGGGCAACGTCATCCCGCGCTATGGTCTTTTTTTCCTGCAGGCGCACGCGGGCGTCCCGGTACGAAAGCTCGCCCTCCCATGGCCGCCATAGGCTCCCTGCGGAAGGCATTTCCGCCTCCCCGCCCTTTATCTTCACCGTGAACAGCAGCGGGAAGTTCATTTTGTGGATGAAATCCACGCAGCCGCAGAACCCGGGCGCGCGCTTAAGGGCGTCCGCCCACAGCCGCTCCCCCGCGGGCCCGAACAGTATCATATCCGGCCTCTTCCTGAGATAGTGGTCCCTGACTTCAAGCTCCCTTATGCCTTTCGTTACCATATTTCCCCCGCAGCGCGTTTCTGCCACTATTTTAAGGGCGAAAACGCTTCGTGTCAACAAACCGATACTTCTTGACAATCCACCCCCGCAAAGGATAGAATACACTCGTGCGGAAACCTCATTTTTTGTTTGGAGGAAGCTTATGCCTAAGATCACATTCATGGGCGCGGGTTCTACCGTGTTCGCCAAAAACGTGCTGGGGGACAGCATGCTCACCCCCGCCCTTGCCCACTCCGACATCGCCCTGTACGACATCGATCCCAAGCGCCTGGAGGAGAGCGAGCTCATGCTCAAGGCCATAAACAAGTGGCTGGGCAATCCCGCAAAGATCTATACCTACCTGGGCGCGGAAAACCGCAAGGAAGCGCTGCGGGGCGCAGACTTCGTGGTGAACGCCATACAGGTGGGCGGCTACGAACCCTGCACCGTCACTGACTTCGAGATCCCCAAGAAGTTCGGCTTAAAGCAGACCATCGCCGACACCCTGGGCATAGGCGGCATATTCAGGGCGTTAAGGACCATCCCCGTGATGCGTGACTTCGCCCGCGACATGGAAGAGGTCGCCCCCAACTGCCTGTTCCTCAACTACACCAACCCCATGGCCATGCTCTCCGGCTACATGCAGCGCTACACGAACGTAAAGACCGTGGGCCTGTGCCACAGCGTGCAGGTGTGCGCCTCCCACCTGATGTGGGAGCTGGGCATGCAGTACGACGAGACCGTAAAGACCAAGATCGCCGGCATCAACCACCAGGGCTGGCTGCTGGAGATCGAAAAAGACGGCGTCGACCTGTATCCGGAGATCAAGCGCCGCGCCCTGGAAAAGAACAAGGAAAAGCACCCCGACATGGTGCGCCTTGAGATCATGCGCCGCTTCGGCTACTACGTAACCGAGTCGAGCGAGCACTCCAGCGAGTACACCCCCTGGTTCATAAAGGACAAGTATCCCCAGAACATCGAAAAGTTCAATATCCCCCTGGACGAGTATCCCCGCAGGTGCGTCAACCAGATCGCCCGCTGGGGCAAGCAGAGGGAAGAGCTGGTCACCAAGGACACCCTGGAGCACACCCGCACCGGCGAGTACGCCAGCTACATAATGGAGGCGGTGGTCACCAACAAGCCCTACAAGATCGGCGGCAACGTGCTCAACACCGGCCTTATCACAAACCTCCCGCGCAACGCCTGCGTGGAAGTGCCCTGCCTGGTGGACGCCAGCGGCGTGAATCCCTGCTATATCGGCGATCTGCCCGAGCAGTGCGCGGCGCTCAACCGCACCAACATAAACGTGCAGCTTCTGACCATCGAGGCGGCGGTCACCCACAAAAAGGATTACATCTACCAGGCCGCGCTGATGGATCCCCACACTTCCAGCGAGCTGGACATGGACGACACGGTGGCGCTGTGCGACGCCCTGATCGAAGCCCACGGCAGCTGGCTGGAAAAGTACGAATAAAATCAGGCGCTATCCGGTATGCGGGGGAGGCGCTTCCCATGGAAGCCGCCTCCCCCGGGCATTTCAAAGCGCCCCTATTTATTTTGCCGGATAAGGATGGTACTATCATCCTGACAAATCGGCATTTGTCTGTAGTGGATTATTATTTGAAGTATCCGACCGGGAGGAAAATGAAAGTGGAATACAAGACCATACCCTGCACAGAAGACGACGAGGAGCTCATCGAGGGGAAACTTACGAAGATTAATCACGCCGTCGTCCCGCCCCACGAAGGCACGGAGGAAGAAGAATTGGTTTTCAAAATCGAAAACGGGGAAGGCGCCGTTATCGCCGGGTGCATCGTGGGGATTGGCAACTGGCAGTTCGCGATTCTTGACATTCTTTGGGTCGATGAAAAGTACCGCGGGCAGGGCTTGGGCTCCGCGCTTATCCGCGAGGCGGAAAAGGCCGCAATCGAGAGAAACTGCTATGCGATGCTGCTCGGCACCTTCGATTTTCAGGCAAAGCCGCTTTACGAAAAGCACGGCTATACACTGTGCGGCACCATAAAGGATTGGCCGAAAGGGCATGAGAACTACTCCATGATGAAAAGGCTGGATCAGTCCCGGCCGGCATACATTCCGAAAAAGGATCTCTCGGCGCAGTTCGAGATCAGGCCCGGCAGCGAAGAGGACGGCGAAGTCATAGGAAGCAGACTCGGCGCATACAACAGCGCCCAGGTGCCCCGTGCTCATAAGGAATACATACCGCTCAACAAAAAACTGCTTGACGGGGACGGTAACCTGATCGCCGCAATCTTTGCCGGTGTTGGAAGATGGAACAGCTTTGAGATATACATGATGTGGGTTGACGAACCATATCGGAATCAAGGTATAGGCAGCGACCTGCTTGCCGCAACCGAGTGTGAGGCGAAAGGACATGGAGCATATTTCGCTCTTGCCGAAGGGCTGTTCGATTGGCAGGCCGACTTTTTCAAAAAGAACGGCTATACAGCAGTCGGGACATGGGAAGATTGTCCAAAAGGACACCGCATGTATACTCTGGAGAAACGGTTTTAACTTGATACGCTTGTCGAGCTGACCCGCCGATACACTTTTTGCTGGAAGTAGTACGACAAATTCCCGTTTGCAGAGGTTCTTCTGATCCCCGGATATACGCGAAGCCCCCGGGCGCCTTTCTTGCGGAAAGTGCCTCCGGGGGCTTTTTTGCGCCGCGCTTAGGACGCCTCACTTGCCGTACTTTTCGCGTATCCGCCTGAATTTCAGCCAGCAGTGCGCGATCAGGTACACGTATATCACGAATATCACGCCGAAAAACGCGCCGAAGAAGCCGCTCCAGCCGTAAATATGTCAATACATTTAACTTGACATGCCGTATTTCCTTTGCTATAATACGCAGGCTGTGAAGGAGTGATGGCATGGAACGACGGGTAAATACCGGGCTTTTGATGGACTTTTACGGGAACCTGCTCACTCCCCACGCCCTGAACACCCTTAAAATGTACCTGGACGAGGACATGAGCCTCATGGAGATCGCCCAGGAGCAAGGCGTTTCCCGCCAGGCGGTGCACGAACTGATACTGCGCAGCGAGAAGCAGCTCAACGAGTACGAGGAAAAACTGGGCCTGCTGGAGCGCTTCAGGCGCATGAAATCCAGCCTGAGCCTGTGCGAGTCCCGGCTCGAAAGCGCGAAACAGGCACTTGCCGAAGCCGAAAATGCGCTGAAACAAATAAAAGAGGACTAAACCATAAAGCCGAATACCTTGACGGGAGGTGACAAAAATGGCGTTTGAAGGTCTTGCGGAAAAAATACAGGGAGCGTTCAAAAAACTGTCCTCCCGGGGCAAGCTCACCGAGGCCGACGTAAAGGAAGCGATGCGCGACGTGCGCATGGCGCTGCTGGAGGCGGACGTCAACTACGCCATCGTCAAGGACTTCACCAAAAAGGTCACCGAGCGCGCCGTGGGCGGCGACATACTGGAATCCCTCACCCCCGCCCAGCAGGTCATAAAGATAGTCAACGAAGAGCTCACAGCCCTCATGGGCGGCCAGAACGTGAAGCTCACCCGTTCCTCCTCCGTGCCCACCATATACATGATGTGCGGCCTGCAGGGCGCGGGCAAGACCACCATGTGCGCCAAGATAGGCAAGATGCTGGTGAAAGAGGGCAAAAAGCCCATGCTCGCCGCGTGCGACGTATACCGTCCCGCCGCCATCCGCCAGCTGCAGATAGTGGGCGGCCAGGCCGGGGTCGAGGTCTTCGAGAAGGGCCAGGGCGATCCCGTGGAGATCGCGAAGGAAGCGGTGGACAGGGCCAGGTATTACGGCTTCGACACCGTGATAATCGACACCGCGGGCCGTCTGCACATAGACGAGAAGCTCATGGACGAGCTCAAAAACATCAAGTCCGCCGTAAAGCCCACCGAGATCCTGCTGGTAGTGGACGCCATGACCGGCCAGGACGCGGTCACCGTGGCCGACACCTTCAACAAGGAACTGGGCGTGGACGGCGTTATCCTCACCAAGCTGGACGGCGACACCCGCGGCGGCGCGGCCATCTCCGTAAAGGCCGTCACCGGCAAGCCCATCAAGTTCTCCGGCACGGGCGAAAAGCTCACCGACATCGAGCCCTTCCACCCCGACCGCATGGCGGGCCGCATACTGGGCATGGGCGATGTGCTCAGCCTCATCGAGAAGGCCCAGGACATGGTGGACGAAAAGGCCGCCGAGCAGCTGGAAAAGAACCTGCGCGCCAGCCGCTTCACCCTGGAAGATTACCTGTCCCAGCTCAAGCAGCTCAAGAAAATGGGCTCCGTGAGGGACCTGCTCAAGATGATCCCCGGCCTGGGCGCGAAGCTCAATTCCGTGGAGATAGACGAGGACAAGGTCGCCAGGGAGCAGGCCCGCAACGAAGCCATAATCCTGGCCATGACCCGCGCCGAGCGCCGCAACCCCGACATCCTGAACGCCTCCCGCCGCAGGCGCATCGCCCAGGGCGCGGGCGTCACCGTGCAGCAGGTCAACCTGCTGGTAAAGCAGTACGAGCAGGCCCGGGACATGATGAAGCAGGTCATGAACTCCAAGGGCAAGAACCTGCGCGGCCTCATGAAGGGCCTGCGCTGATCACTAACCACTAAAACAGGGATACCGCCCAAAAGGCTTTCCACATAAACACAGCAATTATTTTCAGGAGGAATACCATGGTAAAGATCCGTCTTAAGAGAATGGGCATGAAGAAGGAGCCCTTCTACCGCGTAGTCGTCAGCGACAGCCGCACCCCCCGTGACGGCCGTTTCATCGAAGAGATCGGCTATTACAACCCTGTCAGCGAGCCCGCCGTAATCAAGTTTGACGAGGAAAAGGCCAAGCAGTGGCTCTCCACCGGCGCCCAGCCCACCGATACCGTGCGCGCCCTGCTCAAGAAGAGCGGCTTACTGTAATATGAACGCAGTCGAACTGGTCAGGTTTGTGGCGCAAAGCCTTGTGGACAAGCCTGACGCCGTTGACGTGCGCGAAGTCGAGAACGAGGAGAACGTCGTTATCGAACTGCGCGTCGACGCCGACGATATGGGCAAGGTGATAGGCAAACAGGGCCGGATAGCCAAGTCCATCCGCGCCATAGTCAAAGCCGCCACCGTAAAGAACGAAAAGCCCGTGTTCGTGGAGATCGTCTGATCCCGCGCAGCACATAAAGCGCCGCCCGGCGGGGGCGGCGTTTTTGTGTGCCCGTTCAAGAATTTACCTACATATAAAGACAACTTCCCGGCAGTTGTGGTATAATACACGCTGATATGTTATGTAAAAGGAGAAATCACCATGTCCGCAACTTATGAAAAACTGTCCTCAAACAAGGCAAAGCTGTCCTTCGTCATCAGCGCGGAGGAGTTTGACGCGGCCGTATCCGCCGCCTATAAAAAGAACGTTTCCCGCATAAACATCCCCGGCTTCCGCCGCGGTAAGGCGCCCCGCCACGTGATCGAGATGCACTACGGCAAGGGCGTGTTCTACGAGGACGCGCTGGACGAGCTCTTCCCCGCCGAGTACCAGGCCGCCATAGACGAGTACAAGCTGGAGCCCGTGGACAGGCCCGAGCTGGACGTGGAGCAGATGGAGCAGGGCAAGGAGCTCAAATTCTCCGTTGAAGTGTTCGTGAAGCCCGACGTCACCCTGGGCGCCTACAAGGGCGTGGAGGCCGAGAGGAACGTGGCCGAAGTGACCGACGACGACGTATCCGCCGAGATCGAGCGCCAGAGGGAGCGCAACGCCAGGTTCATCGACGTGACCGACCGCCCCGCCAAGCTTGACGACGAAGTGAATATCGACTACGCGGGCTTTGACGGCGACAACCAGTTCGCCGGCGGCACCGCCGAAAAGCAGAACCTGGTGCTGGGCAGCGGCACCTTCATCCCCGGTTTTGAGGAGCAGCTGATCGGCCACAGTGTCGGCGAGGACGTGGACGTGAACGTCACCTTCCCCGAGGACTATCACGAGAAGAGCCTGGCGGGACATCCCGTGGTGTTCAAGGTCAAGATCAACTCCATCAAGGAAAAGGAGCTCCCCGAGCTTAACGACGACTTCGCCAACGACCTGTCCTTCGACACCCTGGACGAGTACAGGGCCGACGTGAAGGCCAAGCTGGTCAAGGACGCCGAGACCCGCGCCGACAGCCAGTTCGAGAACGACGTGATCGAAAAGGCCGTCGAGGCGTGCCAGGTGGACATCCCGGACGCCATGATAAACAGCGAGATCGACGGCATGATGAAGGACATGGAGATGCGCCTGTCCTACCAGGGCCTCAAGTTCTCCGACTACCTGATGTACACCGGACAGACCGAGGAACAGATCCGCGGGATGTACAAAGAGCAGGCCACCCAGCGGGTGAAGGGCCAGCTGGTGCTTGAAGCGATCAAGAACGCCGAGGGCATCGAAGCCACCGAGGAAGAAGTGGACGCGGAGATCGCCAAGGCCGCCGAGAGCCGCAAAAAGAGCCTGGAAGACTACAAAAAGACCATGGGCGAGAGCACGCTCAACTACTTCAAGAGCATGACCACCATGCAGAAAGTGGTGTCCTTCCTGAAGGACAACGCCGTCGCCCCCAAGGCGGACGCCGAATAAGCCCGCTTTCCCCTGCGGAGGTACAATGAAGAATTACCTTATACCCACAGTAATCGAAAAAAACGACATGGGCGAGCGCGCCTATGACATCTACTCCCGCCTGCTCAAGGACCGCATCATATTCCTGTCCGGCCCCATAGACGACGGGGCGGCCAACACCGTGGTGGCGCAGATGCTCTTCCTTGAGATGGAAGACCCGGACCGGGACATCATGCTCTACATCAACTCCCCCGGCGGCTCCATTTCCGCGGGCATGGCGATCTACGACACCATGAAGTACCTAAAGTGTGAAGTCAGCACCCTGTGCATAGGCATGGCGGCGTCCATGGGCGCATTCCTGCTGGCCGCGGGCGCCAAGGGCAAGCGCAAGGCGCTGCCCAACAGCGAGATAATGATCCACCAGCCTCTGGGCGGGGCGGAAGGCCAGGCCACCGACGTGCTGATCCACGCGGAGCACATGCGCTTCATCAAGCAGCGCATGAACGAGGAGCTGGCGAAGAACACCGGCAAACCCGTCAAGACCGTGGAAAAGGACACCGAGCGCGACAACTTCATGACCGCCGAGCAGGCGCTCAAGTACGGCATAATCGACGAGATCATCCCGCCGAGGCGGTAAAAGCCGCGGCGCAGACTCAGTGGGGCGGGTAAAATGCCCGCCCCGTCTATTTAAGGAGTAAAAATGGACGTAAACAAGCAAACCGTATGCTCTTTCTGCGGCAAGCCCGGCTATAAGGTGCGCAGGCTGATCCGCGGCAACGGCGACGCGTGCATCTGCGACGAGTGCGTGTTCCTTTGCCAGGACCTTATGGCCAACGACTTCGTCACCCCCAAGGAGTACGAAGGCGTTATGACCCCGTACCAGATAAAGAGCGTGCTTGACCAGTACGTGGTGGGCCAGGACGCCGCCAAGAAGGCGCTGAGCGTGGCGGTGTACAACCACTACAAGCGCATAGGCTACCGGGGCGCGAAAAACGACGTGGAACTGCAAAAGAGCAACATAGTCATGCTGGGCCCCACCGGCTGCGGCAAGACCTACCTGGCGCAGACCCTGGCCAAGATACTCAACGTGCCCTTCGCCATAGGCGACGCCACCAGCATCACCGAGGCGGGCTACGTGGGCGAGGACGTGGAAAACGTGCTGCTGCGCCTTATCCAGAACGCGGATTACGACGTGGCGCGGGCGGAAAAGGGCATAATCTACATCGACGAGATCGACAAGATCGCCCGCAAGAGCGAGAACCGCTCCATCACCCGCGACGTGTCCGGCGAGGGCGTGCAGCAGGCCCTGCTCAAAATGCTGGAGGGCGCGGTGGTGAACGTGCCTCCCCAGGGCGGGCGCAAGCATCCCCAGCAGGAGTTCATAAAGATAGACACCACCAACATACTCTTCATCTGCGGCGGCGCCTTCGAGGGCATGGAAAAGATAGTCATGAACCGCGTTGGCGAAAAGACCATGGGCTTCGGCGCGGACGTGAAGACCCGCGAGGAGCGCTCCCGTGACGACGTGCTCAAGATGATCGAGCCCCAGGACCTGCTGGCTTTCGGCCTCATCCCCGAATTTATCGGCCGCCTGCCCCTGATCGTCACCCTGAGCCCCCTGGACGAAGAGGCGCTGGTCAACATACTGACCAAGCCCCGGAACGCCCTGTGCCGCCAGTACGCCAAGCTCCTGTCCATGGACGGCGTGCAGCTGGAGTTCACCGACGACGCGCTAAATGAGATCGCCCGCAAGGCCATGGCCAGGAAGAGCGGCGCCAGAGGCTTAAGGGCCATCATCGAAGAGATAATGACCGACACCATGTTCGAGCTTCCGGAAAAGAAGGGCGTCACCAAGTGTATCATAACCAAGGACGCCGTGGACAGGACCGCTCCTCCCACCCTGGAGTATTCCAAGAAACAGCCCGAAGCCATAGAAGCAAAAAAGCAGGACGCGTAAACGGGCACAAAAGAGCAGGACGCATACGCGCCCTGCTTCTTTTTATGGTCAGCGGCCGGTGATTTCTATAAATCGTATTAAGCCTCGCCAAGCCCTTCGGCTATGCCCATGAGCACTATA
>JAFZLE010000384.1 GCA_017551645.1 Clostridia bacterium
CGCCAGGGACGACGACAGGAAGCTGCGCCTGGCCGCGCGGCGCGCCGAAGTGTTCCCATACGCGGAGAACGAGCGGAAGGAATTGGGAGAGATCGCGAAGCGGGAAGGCTGCCCCATAGCTTACGCAGGAGACCTGATAGACTTCGTGTCGGAGGCCAACATCGATGCGGCAAAGGCGTTCTGCGCTGGGAACGACGTTTTCATGGCGGCGGGAAACCATGAATTCAGCCTGTATGTAGGGGAAGCCTGGGAGGATAAGGCGTACCGGGACAAAAGCCTTGATAAGGTACAGAGCGCGTTCAAAAACGATATCCGCATGAGCGCCAGAATGATAAACGGCGTAAAGCTTATCGCCCTGGACAACGGATATTACCTGTTTGATGAGGAACAGTTGAGCTTCCTGAAACGGGAAACGGATGATGGGCTGCCGGTGATACTGCTCATGCATACGCCGCTGTATACGCCGCTGCTGCACGGGTTCATGCTCACTGAAAGGCGCCAGGTATGCGGCTACCTGTGCGGAACGCCCGAAAGCGAGATGGCGGCGTATCCGCCCGAGCGCAAACGCCAGCAGCTGCCGGATGACTGCACGCGGGAAGCGCTGGAGTTTATAAAAAGCTGCGAACAGATAAAGCTGATACTGACGGGTCACATCCACGCGGGCGTCACCTGCGATTTCGCCGGCAGGATACCACAGGTGTGCACTGGTCTTTACGAAGCCGCACTGTTAACGATAGGATAAGAAAATGAGCAGGAACATAAGACAGTATGACGCAAAGTGCGTCAGAATAATCGACCGCTGGGGCGGAGTGTACGACGGTATCTGCATGTTCAACAGCGTCGATTATAACGAGCATGAGTTTGGCCGGAGGGAGGAAGCCCTCCAGATAGAGAACTACATTTTCTACAAACGCCAGATTAAGCAGGTGGTCGTTCTGGAAGACAACTCCGGACCGTACAGCCCGTTTCTTGACGCTTACGGCCAGCTGGAAGAGGATGCGCTCAGCGAGGGAATGGTACTTACGGAGGATATACTGCTTTCTGAAGAAAACGTGCACTCCCTGCGCATGATGAACTGCATAAATGCCCATATAGACAGGGGAGAACTTGACAAACTGCCGCCCCGCGGCGAACTGGTCAAAACGCTGAATACGCTCGTCAGGTATAATCAGGACGAAGATATACAGCGTGAAGGCAAACGGCTGCTGGAAAGGCTGTCATCGATCGGGCGAATGTGACTATATCCAATTAGGAGGAGTATCAATGACCGGCACGAAACTGATCGACGTTACGGATGTTTCCCGGACAGAGGTATTGTGTGACGGGCAGGAGCCCCGCCGTTTTACTGTCAGGTTTTATTACCCCGGTGCGGAGGAACCGGGCAGGCAGCCAACATCTCTCCTGACGGAGAAAAAGCGGGCCAGCTACGGCAAAAAAGCGGATTTCACGCTGTACGATAAGCGGGTAAAAGTATACGACGGGCTGAAAGTGCGGGAAGGCAGATTCCCGCTGATACTGTTTTCCCACAGTTACGGGGGCGACGCGGAACAGAATTCGGACTTGTGCGCTTTTTTGGCCGAGCGCGGTTACATCGTGGCGTCGATCTCGCATACATACGAAGCGGGTGAAACTGTGTTTGAAGACGGTACGGTCATTCCCGTAAACAAGGCTGTAACAAAGAAAGGCTCCGAACCGCTGCTTCCCACGCTTCGATTGGCCTTGCGCAAACTGACGCCGGAGAAAGCGCTTGAACAGTTCGATATATACCAGAAAAAGTATTCCGGATTTGGCGTGGAACGCCTGCAGGAATGGGTAAAAGACGATCGCTGCGCTATACGCAGAATAAAAGAACTGAACCGGACCGAAACCTCATTCCTGTATCAAAAGATCGATCTCACCCACGGTATAGGCGCGACAGGGCATTCGCTGGGAGGCGCCGCCGCTTACGCCCACTGCCTCATGGACGACGAGATCACCTGCGGCGTCAACATGGACGGAGGCCTTTTCGGAAACTTTGGTGAAACGGTCAATCATAAGCCGTTCATGCAGATCGTGGGCAAACTGAACCGGAACTTTGTGACCCGCTGCCTGCTTTACAGCGACGCGCCTGTCCATTATCTTCTGTTCAAACAAATGATGCACATGGGGTTTACGGACCTGAAACTGATAGTCAGGATCCCGCTCGCCGTAGGCAGAGCCGACCCGATACTGGCGCTTGATACACTGAATGAAGCGCACGGGGCGTTTTTTGACCGTTATCTCAAGGGAATGGACACGCAGGACGTTAGCCCGCTGCCTGTGAGCACAGACGCGCTGGAAGAATATAAAGTGCTGTAAGACGATACAGCTGCTGTCCAAATCCGGAAGGCGGTGCGTTTGGAGCGCAGTACGGCCTGGTCCCGCCGACGGTATTCTGCGCGCCGGTCATTTGCGTTTTTCGCTTACTGAAAGAGGGGGGGGGGTAATGTCGGCTCGAAACTGGATAAAGGGCGTTTTTGAAATGCGCGGCTATTGACATGGATTTGCGCATATGTTACAATTTATATGAATTTGTTATTAAGTATTTAACAAGGCGGTGGGATGCTTGAAGAAGACCGGTCATCGGAGTTCTCTGCGCTTCCGGCTGAACAACACCTGGGATTTGTACTTTTTCCTGCTGCCCATGCTGGCGTATTTTATCATATTCCATTATGTTCCCCTGTACGGGCTTCAGATCGCTTTCAAAGACTTTAAGATCCGCATGGGGATCATGGCTTCTCCCTGGATAGGTCTTTATGAGTTCAAGAGGCTGTTTTCCACCTCGCTTCTGCTCACAGCCATAGGCAATACGCTGATGCTCAGCGTGTACTCACTGGGGTTTGGTTTCCTTCCTCCCATAATCCTGGCGCTGATGCTCAACCAGGTGCCCAGTCTCAAGTTCAAAAAGTTCGTGCAGACGGTATCTTACGCGCCCCACTTTATCTCCGTAGTGGTAATGGTGAGCCTTCTGTTCTGCCTGTTCTCCACCACAAACGGCATAGTGACGCGAATACTGGGCGTTTTCGGTCTGGGCCCGTATCCGCTGACATCCCAGGCAAAGTATTTCAGGGGCCTTTACGTGGGCAGCGACATATGGCAGAATATGGGTTTCAGCGCCATAATCTACATCGCCGCGCTGTCATCCATAAGCCCCGAGCTCCACGAAGCCGCCACCATAGACGGCGCCAACAAATTCCAGCGCATCTGGCATGTGGATATCCCGGGCATACTGCCTACGATCACGATAATGCTTATACTGCGCAGCGGTTCCATAATGAGCGTAGGCTTCCAGAAAGTCTACCTTATGCAAACGAGCCTTAACCTTACCCGCAGCGAGACCATATCCACATATGTGTACAAGGTGGGCCTCGAAGGGGGAGACTACAGCTTCTCCACGGCAGTGGGCCTGTTCAACTCGGTAGTCAACTTTATACTGATAATCAGCGTGAACGCGATTACGCGCCGCCTGAGCGAGACCAGCCTTTGGTGAGGAGGGGATAGCATGGCTGCCGTAAGAAAAAGCAAGTTCGACCGGGTATTCGACGGGGCGCTCTACGTCATCCTCGGTTTTCTGGCGCTCACATATATCTACGCGCTGATCTATGTGGTGAGCGCTTCGTTTTCCGACCCTAACGCGGTGTATTCCGGCAGAGTGGTGCTCTGGCCGGTGGACTTCACGCTGAACGGCTACGAGCGCGTCTTCAAAGAGAAGATGCTGTGGTACGGCTACGGGAATTCTCTTCTGTACATGACGGTAGGCTCCGTGGTCAGCACCTCTTTTACGCTTATGGGCGCCTACGCCCTTTCCAGAAAAGACCTGCCCGGCAGGGGGATCATAACCGGCCTTCTGGTGTTCACCATGTTTTTCAGCGGCGGCATCATACCTCTTTACCTGGTCGTGCGTTCCCTTTCTCTTATAGACACCATATGGGCGCTGGTGCTGCCCGGAGCGGTCAGTATGTCCAACGTGATAATCGCCCGCACCTTCTATGTGAGCAGTATACCCACGGGACTGCTGGACGCTGCAAAAATAGACGGCTGCAATAACGTAAGGTTCTTTTTCAGGGTAGCGCTGCCCCTGAGCAAGGCGATAATCGCGGTGATCACGCTGTACTACGCCGTAGGGCTGTGGAACGATTATTTCAACGCCATGATATACATTAAGACCCGGGAAAAGTACCCTCTGCAGCTGTTCCTGAGAGAAATACTGATCTCTTCCCAGCAGTCGAGCGCCATGACCGGCGATGTGCTGGAGCAGGAGATCCTCGCGCAGCTGCAGGAGATCATAAAGTACACGCTCATAGTGGTCGGCAGCGTGCCGCTGCTGCTGCTGTATCCGTTTTTGCAGAAGTATTTCGTGCAGGGCGTGCTTATAGGCTCCCTTAAGGAATAAATGAAGAGCGGTTTCGCTTTTCATATAAAACAAGGAGGAAAAACCATGAAAAAGCTGTTAGCTGTACTGCTCACGCTGTGCCTCATGCTCAGCTTGGCGGCGGTGGCGGACACGTCGATCCTGAATACCGAAGCGGCGTATCCCGTAGTAACAGAGCCTCTGACGCTTACCCTTGTGGGCCCCAAAGACGCGTCGCAGGGCGAGTGGAAGGACCTTAAGTTCTTCCAGAAGTGGCAGGAGATCACAGGAGTCACTCTGGACATCACCACCTACGCCGAAGACGGCTGGGACGTGAACCTCAACCTCATCATGTCAGAGGAGAAGCTGCCTGACATCATCTACGCCGGCGGCATCACCGCTGCTCAGGAAGTGGACTGGGGCGACGACCAGAAGGCGCTGCTGCCTCTTGAAGACCTGATCGCCGAGTATATGCCCAACCTGTCCGCCATACTGGAAGCCAACCCCGTGATAAAAGCTTCCATCACCACTCCCGAAGGCCATATCTACTGCCTGCCCTGGATCAACGATATGCCCCGCGACCTGGTGTACGGCAAGTACTGGATCAACAACAGCTGGCTTGAGAACCTGGGCATCCCCGAGCCGGCAACGGTAGACGAGCTTTACGCGGCTCTCACCGCTTTTAAAGAGAAGGACGCCAACGGCAACGGCGATCCCGACGACGAGATACCCTACAGCGGGCAGAAAGATATCAAGAACTTCTACCGCACCGTTGCCTGGTGGGGCAAAGCCGTAAACGACAATACCCTCATGGGCACCACCGAGGACGGCGAAGTCTACTACGCTCCCCTCACCGAAGAATGGAAGAAGATGGTCACCTTCTGGGCCAATGCCTGGGCGGACGGCCTTGTAGATCCCCAGCTGTTCGAGCTTGACGGCGCCGGCCTCAAGGCCAAAGGCCAGGCCGCCGGCGACCAGACCATAGGTATGTTCCAGCATGCGGGCGCGTTCCTGGTAGTTCCTTCCGACCAGAATGAGGATTACACCATAGTAGCCTGCCTGGTAGAAAACGAAGGCGATACTCCCGTATGGGCAAAGACCACCGGCCTGACCCGCGGCGCGCTGGCCATAACCGAGTCCTGCCAGTATCCCGAAGTCGTGTGCCGCATGGCTGACTGGGTATATGAATGGAAAGAGTACGGCGGCGGCATCTACAACATGCGCGGCGAAGCAGGCGTTGACTTCTACTACGTAGACGAAAACGGCGAGCAAACCGAGCAGGCCAAGATCGACCGCAAATTCCTGGTGCTTGAGTACACCGGCTACGATTCCTTCGAAGTGAAGAGGGCAAAGGTCCTGACCGCCAACTCCGGTTCCACCACCCCCGGCATCGGCGGCGGCACCATGCCTCAGGTGATCTATCCCCTGAACGATTGGATCAACGCCGAGGTAGAGCGTCAGTATGTGCCCTACTGGAGAGTGATCTATCCCGATGTCTACATGTCCAAAGCGGATACCGACAGGGCTGCCGAGCTGAAGGTGCAGCTTGACTACGCCGTAGAGACCTGGACCGCCGACTTTATCACCGGTGCCAAGTCCATCGACGCCGATTACGACGCCTTCATCGCTGAGATTGCCGGACTTGGTGAAGAATATCTCGACATCTACACCAGAGCTTACGGCAATTAAGCATTAAGCGTTTGCCCGTCAGGGAGCTGCCGCACCGCGGCGGCTCCCTTTTTATGCATTATACTGCTGACAATGATTAGAATATGCAAAAAATATGTATATACACGATGATTAGTGAATAATAATTGTATATTTTCTGTAAACTGTGCATAATTATACTTGACGTGTCCTTTAGCGGGTAGTATACTGTGCCCAACAACAAGAAAGGACGGTCAAGTCTGATATGAAAAAGATAATTACTGTGGTTCTCGCCCTGAGTATGGTATTGGGGCTGATGCTTACTTCCGCTTCCGCCTGCACGAGCATTTACGTGGGCGGTGCGCTGACGGACGACGGCTCCACGATCTTCGGCCGCAGCGAGGATATGTCCAACAGTATGAACAAGCTGTTTTTCTCCATACCTGAGGGCGTACACAAGGCCGGAGATTTCTATGTAGGCTGCTACGGTTTCACTTATACCTTCGCTCATGACAGTTACGCTTACACCGCGTTCTCCGACGACAACCTCGAAGGTGTGGATTATGAGTGCCCCGACTGCGGAGAGACTCACGTGCATACCCCGTACCAGGCTGCCGGCACCAACGAAAAGGGTGTGTCGGTAACGGCAACCGAATCTCTGGGCGCGTCCGCCGCGATAAAGGCGATCGATCCCAGTACTGACGAGGGCATCGAAGAAGCCGAGCTCACCACCGTGCTGCTGAGCGAAGCGGGCAGCGTGCAGGAAGCGCTGGATCTGTACTTCGGCATACTGGACAGCGTGGGCAGCAACTCCGGCTCCGGTATATTTATTGCTGACGCCTACGAGACCTGGTACATCGAGAACCTGTCCGGCCATCAGTACATTGCCGTGAAGCTGACCGATGACATGGTGCTGGTGCAGCCCAATATGTCCATCATAGGCCTGATCGACCTGGACGATACAGAGAACGTTAAGGCTTCAGCGGGCCTGATCGACATAGCCAAGCAGGCGGGCACCTTCGTGGGCGACGAGGACGCCAATGTGATCAACTTCGTGATGTCCTATGTGGGCAGCTCCTCTGCCAATGCCCGTATGGTCAACGCGCTTAACTACCTGGATCCCGCGTTTGCCGGCGCCACCGCAGAGACGATAGATCCCGCCGCTTCCTACCTGATCTCCAACCTGGATGCGGACGGCAATATAGTGCCCATGTACACCGGCATCTCCCTGGGCAAGACCTTCACCATCGAGGACGTGCAGAACTTCTACCACGTCGATCAGATCGGCAAGGCGGGCAACCTGGACACCCACCTGTTCCAGACCTACAAGCAGGACGGCGTGACCAATACCATCGAGTGGGTCGCCATGAACGACACTCAGTTAAGCGTGTTCGTTCCCTATTATCCGATGCTCACCACGGCAGTCGCTCCCTCTTACGGCGTTAGTACCGCCAAGGCCGTGTTTACCGAGGAAGCCCCGGAAAGCGGAGTATACTACGCCACCACCGCGCGCAAAAGGGTCGACGGCCAGGTCGTGACCTTGCAGGGATACAAGACGCTGCCCGAGAACTGGGCCGACTCCTTCTACTGGGCGGTCGACGCTCTGAGCAACTCCGTGCTGCCTGGCGGTCTGGCTGAGGGCAAGCTTGAGGACGCTAAGACCGCGCTGTACGCAAAGCAGGCTGAAGTGAACGCCGCGTTCGCGGAAATGAAGGCTGCCGTGGCTGCCGATCCGGAAAATGCTGCGCAGATCGCCACCGACTGGAGCATGGATACGGCTAACGGTGTGTACCAGCTCATGGTAGACCTGACTAACCAGTACCTGGCCAAATAGATCTCCTTCCAGATAACACGGACAGGCGCCTGCGGGTTTTCCCGCAGGCGCCTGCTTTATGTGTGAGGATCAATCTGAAAATGCAATCGGTTAATCTGCCTGAATTTCCTTGCCTTCCATGGTCAGGTCGAAGAAGCGGGTGAATTCGCCCTTCCAGCCAAGTTCCACTGTGCCCAATGCGCCGTTGCGCTGTTTGGAAATGATTATTTCCGCCTTGTCCTTGTTTTCGGGCTTGGGATCGTAGTATTCCTCCCTGTGGATGAACATTACCACGTCCGCGTCCTGCTCGATGGCGCCGGAATCCCGGATATCGCTGAGCACGGGGCGGTGGTTTGACCTGCCGGTGGGGGCGCGGGACAGCTGGCTGAGCGCCAGGACCGGCACGCCCAGTTCCGTGGCAAGCGCCTTGAGCTGGCGGGAAATGCCGGCGATCTCTTCCTGGCGGGAGCCGAATTTGCCGGTACCGCTCATCAGCTGCAGATAGTCTATCATTATCACGTCAAGCCCGTGCTCCATTTGCAGGCGGCGCGCCTTGGAACGCATCTGCGGCACGGTCATGCCGGCGGTGGCGTCTATGAAGATGGCGGCGCCCGCTATATTGGTCATGGCGGAGGAGAGCTTGAACCACTCGTCATCGTCGATGCGGCCCTTCCTGACCCGCTGCATGTCCACCTGGGCTTCGGTGCACAGCATCCTGAGCACGAGCTGTTCGGCGGGCATCTCCAAAGAGAACACGGCGGCCTTCTTTTTGTCCCTGATAGAGGCATTCTCGATTATGTTCATGCCAAAGCTGGTCTTGCCCATGGAGGGACGCGCGGCGATAAGCACCAGCTCGCCGGGATGGAAGCCGGTGGTCATGTCGTCCAGCGCTTTGTAGCCGGAGGGAACTCCTTCTATCTTGCCGTGGTTGTTGACCAGTTTTTCGATAAATTCGAAAGTTTTGACCAGAAGCGGCTGGATGGGGGTGAGCTGCTCGCCGCCTTTGCGCATGGTAATGTCGTATATGAGCTTTTCGCTCTGCGCCAGTATGTCTGCGGTCTCCATCTCGCCCGCGTAGCAGCTTTTGGAAATGATCTGGGCGGCGGAAATCAGCTTTCTGAGCGTGGACTTCTCGTCGACTATTGCCATGTACGCGCCCACATTGGACGCTGCGGGCACTCCGCGCACCAGCTCCACCAGGTACGCAGTGCCGCCTATCGCTTCGAGCCTGCCGCGCCTGTCCATCTCCTGAGACAGCGTAACGATATCCACGGGACGGGACATGTTCGCCAGGTACATGATGGCGCCGAAAAGCTCCCTTAAAGCGGGATCGAAAAAATCGTCCTCTTTAAGGGTCTCCTGCGCCAGCATCACCGCTTCGGGAGATTTTAACAGCGCACCTATTACGCTTTTTTCAGCGTCCGTCTGATGGGGAAGCTCGTTAAATGCCTGTTCCATTACTTACTTGCTCACCACTGTGGTGTGCACTATCATCCTTACGTTGATGCCGCTGTAGAGCTTGACGGTGACAAAGCTCTGGCCCGCGCTCTTTATCGGCTCTTCCTGCTCGATCTTGCGCTTGTCGACCTCGATGCCGTGCTGGGCTTTGAGCGCCTCGGCGATCATGTCGTTGGTTACGGCGCCGTAGAGCTTGCCGTTTTCGCCGCCGCGGGCGGTTATCTGGATCACCTTGCCCTTAAGTTCGCGGCTTTTGACGTCGGCGTCCTGACGCTTGACTTCTTCCCGGTGCGCCTCGGCAGCCTTCGCGCGGCTCACGGAGTTGAGCGTCTCGGCAGTCGCTTCCTTGGCGAGCTTGCGGGGGATCAGGTAATTCCTGCCGTAACCTTCGCTGACCTCGACTATATCATCTTTTTTGCCCGTGCCGCGCACGTCCTGCAAAAGTAAAACCTTCATTTGCGCACCTCCGGATTTATTCGTCCCTGTTTTGCCCGCGCTTCGCGACGAAACTTCTGATTATGCCGCGGGAGCCTATCAGCATGCTCAGCCAGCCGTAAATGGGTATCAGCTGGAAGAAGAATATGGTGTCAATTGCGAAAAACGCTATCCTCATGCCCCTGGGCATGCCCATGCGCTGCAGCCTGTCCCACCAGGATGCCGTATATTGAATTATACCCATAATCACGGCAGCAGTCAAGGCGGTGTAGACCACCACCTGGCCCTGGGCGGGGGAAACGTACTGTATGAGGAAAGCTGTGATCAGTATGACCGCCAGACCGCCGATAAATGAGACGGGCAGGCGCCACTGGCCGATCGGAGGGGCTTCCTCGCCTTCGGCCCCTTTTTTGACGCGGATCACCGCGCAGATGCCGGCGCCCGGCAGCACGTTGAGCGAGGCGAACACCAGCAGCATGGCGGGCAGGCTGAGCTTGATCAGCTCGCTCATCTGGCCTACGGCGTAGTCGAACACCTCGGAAGCGCTTTTATCCGCCAGTCGGGAATCGAACATGGAGTAGAGGGTGCGGTAATATCCGGCCACCAGCTCGCGGCTTTCCCCGGATAGGGAATCAAGGCTGTTTTCCAGGGCTCCTGTAAACAGTTCGGCGGCGTTTTTGCCGCTTATAAGCGTAAGCAGCCCCAGCACGGCCACCAGGCACACCAGCTCGGAGGCGAGGCACAGGTACATCCTTCTGAAAAAGCCGATATGGAGCTTAAGGTTCATATACGCGTACAGTCCCAGGATCGGAAGCACTGCAAGTGCCAGCAGCAGCGCCGGGAGCGCGCCCAGAGTAAAGCAGTCCGATGCAAAATATGCGGCGCCAAAACCCGAGAGCCCGGCAATGTTCCCGATGCCAAAGGCGATAAACCCGGCAAGCAGGGGCAGGAAAGTGAGCAGTATGCCGGGCAGTCGGACGATGGGTATGAGCATGCACAGACCGGACGCGCCTATGCCAAGCAGCGCGCCCCACAGTATCCTGAGAGCGGCGGGTGGGTTTTTGGCGGGCCTTAACCGGCTTTCGTATTTGATGTCGTTAAGATCGTTTTCCAAATCGTATCCTTTCCGTTCAGATGTATATAAATATACGGCGAGGCACACGCCCCGCCGCAAAACATGTCGATTATTTATCCAGCTTGATTATGAGCTCACTGGTGCAGTGGGGGCAGCGGGTGGCCTCCTTATGCACTTCCTGGAAGCAGTAGGGGCACAGCCTGGGCGGCTCCTTGGGCTCTTCTTCCTTCTTCTTGAGGCTCATCACCTTGTTGATACCCTTGATGACGAGGAACAGGCAGAAAGCGGTGAACACGAACACGAAGATGGCCTGCAAGAACGCGCCGTAGGGGATCTCGGTCAGATGGTCTTCCACTACCTCAGTGCCGTCCTCAAGATAGGTTATTGCGGAGCCGGTCTTTATGGTCCACTTCATGGCGTTGAAGTCCAGCTTGCCGGTGACGAGGGAGAGCAGGGGCATGAACACGCTGTTGACCAGTGCGGTCACTATGGCGGTAAACGAAGCACCGATGATCATACCTACTGCCAGGTCGAGCACGTTGCCTTTGAACGCGAAGGCTTTAAATTCGTTCCAGAGTTTCTTCATAGCAAGTTACACCTCCCAGAATAAACTGTTCCTATTATATCACATAAAATACTGTCCTGCGCCAGTTAACATCTTTTTTACATGTTTACAATTTTGGGAGATACTGTTAAGAAGAATTACACCGCTTGAATTCTATATTCTGTTTTGATATAATGTCAGCCGTGGAAAAACCACAAATAAGCATGGGAGGAAACTACTTCATGAAGAAACTGCTCTGTGTCGTTCTGGCGCTGGTGCTGTGCCTGGGCATGGTATCTTTTGCCGAAGGCTTCCGTGTCGCGATGATCACCGACTACGGCGACATTACCGACCAGTCCTTCAACCAGACCACCTATGAAGCCGCCAAAGCTTTCTGCGAAGCGAACGGTATTGACTTCCAGTACTATAAGCCCGCTTCCGACTCCGATGAGGACCGTATCACCTCCATCGAGAAGGCCATTGACGATGAGTTCACCGTGATCATCATGCCCGGCTACGCTTTCGCGCCTGCCATCGTTGCCACCGTTGAGGAATACTCCGACATCACTTTCGTCGCTCTGGATGTTTCCGAGTATGACCTGCAGGATGCGCACGGCACTGCCGATGACTTTTCTTGGGTATATCCCGCCAACCTGTACAGCGCTGTGTATCAGGAAGAACTGTGCGGCTACATGGCCGGTTACGCCGCTGTGAAGCTGGGCTACAAGAACCTGGGCTTCCTGGGCGGAATGGCCGTTCCCGCCGTCGTGCGCTACGGCTACGGCTTCGTGCAGGGCGCTGACGCCGCTGCCGCCGAGCTTGGCATTGCCGACGTGAAAATAAACTATGTATACGGCAACCAGTTCTACGGTGACGCCGATATAACCGCTTACATGGATACCTGGTATTCCAACGGCACCGAAGTCGTGTTCGCCTGCGGCGGCGGCATCTTCACCTCTGCCGGCGAAGCCGCTTCCAAGGTCGGTGCGAAGGTGATCGGCGTTGACACCGACCAGGCTCCCGTTATCGACGGCCTGTACGGTGAAGGCATCACCGTGACTTCCGCCATGAAAGGCCTTGCCGCTACCGTGAACAGCCAGCTGAGCGCGCTGATCGGCGGCACCTTCGAGGGCGGAAAGGTTGAGAACCTGGGCCTGGTAGGCGAGGATCCCGAAGCCAACTTCGTACAGATCGCTCCCTCCACCCAGTACGCTGAAGGCTTCACCGCCGAGGATTATGCTGCTCTCGTAGCGAAGATGTTCGCCGGTGAGATCACCGTATCCAACGCCATCGACGAAGCTCCCGCTGTGGTCGCCGTTGCGGTAGACTATCAGGGCAACATCAAGTAATCAGCTCTTCCGGGGGACGCGAAAGCGCCCCTCGGTTTTCGAAAAGAGCCTCTGGTTCACAATAGTGAAGAGTCAGAGGCTCTTTTCGGAAAAACACGCTGTTGTTTGGAAGGGAGAGAGATAGCTTTGCAAAAAGAAAAAGCCGGCGAATATGCCATAGAAATGCTGCATATCACCAAGCGCTTCCCCGGTATCATCGCCAACGACGATGTTACCATACAGCTGCGTCACGGTGAGATCCATGCCCTGCTGGGAGAAAACGGTGCGGGCAAATCTACTCTGATGAGCGTGCTGTTCGGGCTGTACAAGCCCGAGGAAGGCACCATTCTGAAGGACGGCGTTGAAGTTAAGATCAATAACCCGAACGACGCCAACGCCCTGGGCATAGGCATGGTACACCAGCATTTCAAACTGGTGGAATGCTTTACCGTACTTGACAACATCATACTGGGCGTTGAGCCTACCAGCCGGTTCGGCATGCTGAGCAAGGGCGAAGCCAGAAAGCGCGTTTTGGAGCTCAGCGACAAGTACGGCCTGCAGGTGGATCCGGACGCGAAGATCTCAGATATCACCGTGGGCATGCAGCAGCGCACCGAGATACTGAAAATGCTGTACCGCGACAACGATATACTGATATTTGACGAACCTACTGCGGTGCTCACGCCCCAGGAGATACAGGAACTGATGCAGATAATGCGAAACCTGTCGGCGGAAGGCAAGAGCATACTGTTCATCAGCCATAAACTCGCTGAGATAATGGCTGTAGCCGACCGCTGCTCGGTACTCAGAAAGGGAAAGTACATCGGAACGGTCAACACCAAGGACGTCACCATGGAAGAGCTTTCCGCCATGATGGTCGGCCGCAACGTGAACTTCCACGTGGAAAAAGCGCCCGCCAATCCCGGTGAAGTGGTGCTGGAGGTCAAAAACCTGACCGTGGCGTCAAAAGCGCACAGCAACAACGCGGTGAAAAATGTTTCTTTCAACGTGCGCCGTGGCGAGATAGTGTGCATAGCCGGCATAGACGGCAACGGCCAGTCGGAACTGGTATACGCGCTTACCGGCCTTGAGCCCATCGTACACGGGACGATAAAAATGGACGGCAAGGACATCACCAAGGCGTCCATAAGGTCCAGGTCCAAAAACGGCATGAGCCACATACCCGAGGACAGGCACAAACACGGCCTGGTGCTGGATTACTCCCTTGAGTACAACCTGGTGCTGCAGACATATTTCGAGTCCAGATTCACTGACAGGATCGGCTTCCTGCGCAGGAAGAACATCCGCTCGTATTCCAATGGCCTGATTGACCAGTTTGACATCCGGTCCGGACAGGGCGCGGTAACCGCGGCAAGATCCATGTCCGGCGGCAACCAGCAAAAGGCGATCATAGCCCGTGAGATCGACCGCCAGCCGGAAGTGCTGGTGGCGGTACAGCCCACGCGCGGCCTGGATGTAGGCGCGATAGAGTACATCCACAAACAGCTGGTGGCCCAGCGTGACGCCGGCAAGGCGGTGCTGCTGGTATCACTGGAGATGGACGAGGTCCTGGACGTCTCGGACCGCATACTGGTGATGTACGAAGGCGAGATCGTGGGCGAGCTGGATCCCAAGAAGACCAATCCTGAGGAAATGGGCCTTTACATGGCCGGCGCGAAAAGGGGGACGGTGTAAGCATGCAAGCTGCAAAAGACACAAAGAGACCGCGCAGAACGGGGATAATCGCGGCGATACTCCGCATCCCTGCGGTGCAGACGATACTGGCGTCGCTCATGTGCGTGCTGGCCGGCCTGCTCATAGGCTATATAGTGCTGCTGTTCATCAACCCGCAGGGCGCCGGCGAGTCCATAATCAATGTTATAAAGAACTTCTTTACCTGGAAAAGGCCTCAGCAGCAGCTTAAGCAGTTCGGGAATACGCTTGCCAAGACCATCCCGCTGATAATGTGCTCCCTGAGCATACTGTTCAGCTACAAGGTCGGCCTTTTCAATATTGGTACGGCGGGCCAGTACGTGGCAGGCGCGTGCGCCAGCCTCTACGCGGCACTGGCGTGGGGCTGGAGCTGGCTGCCGTGCATGCTGTTCGCGCTGGTCGCCGGAGCCCTGCTGGGCGCTATCGTAGGCGCACTCAAGGTATACTGCAACGTAAACGAAGTCATTTCAGGCATTATGCTCAACTGGATAGCGCTGTATACCACGAACACGATCCTTACCGAAGTCAAGGAAAAGGCGAGCCCTTACACCATGTACTTCAAGGACGTCAACAACAAAGGAGCGCTTCTGCCAAACCTTGGGCTTGACAAACTGTTCAACAACAACTCTTACGTCACCATAGCGGTGCCGCTGTGCCTGATAATCGCCATAGCGATAACCATCATCCTCAGCAAGACCCGCTTCGGGTACGAGCTGAAAGCCACCGGCAACAACAAAAACGCGGCGAAATATGCCGGAATGGCGGAGAACCGGAACATAATCCTCACGCTTATGATCTCCGGCGCGCTGGCGGGCCTCGGAGCTTCCATGCTGTACCAGACAGGCTATATGCGCTGGGAGTGCACGATGTCTTCCGTGCCGGCAATGGGCTTTAACGGCATAGCAGCGGCGTTCCTGGGCGGACTGAACCCGATAGGCGCCATATTCTCGTCGTTCTTCATCCAGCATATCACGGACGGCGGCCAGTACGTGAACACCAACTTCTATTCATCCCAGATATCGGACGTCATCTCGTCCATAATCATATACCTGTGCGGGTTCGTGCTGTTTATCAAACTTACTATGAACCGTGCCATTGCCCGCAGCAAGGAAAAGAAGGAGGCGAAAAAGTAAATGCTGCTTTTGATCCAATACACACTGATCTTCGCTTCCGTTCTGCTTTTGGTCGCGCTCGGAGGCTGCATATCCGAACATTCCGGCATTATAAACCTGGGCCTTGAAGGCATAATGGTAGTAGGCGCGCTGGGCGGCGCCCTGGTGATGAGGAACTTCTACACGCTTCCTCCCGCCCTGATGGTCATCCTGGCGCTGCTTGCCGCTGCGCTGCTGGGTATGCTGTACTCCTGCCTGCTGGGCGTGGCGTCCATACACTTTAAAGCCGACCAGACACTGGTAGGCACTGCCATGAACCTGCTGGCGACCGCTGCCTGCACCGTGTTCGTAAAGGCTATCAACACCGCCGCAAACCCCGACGACCACTCTTCCGAGATAGAGTACGTGGCGGGCCGCAAAATGTTCATAGTGAACATAAACGGTTTTGAGTTCAACTGGTTCATGCTGGTGGCCATCATAGCGGTTGTGCTGGTGTACATATTCCTCTACAAAAACAAACTCGGCCTGAGGCTGATGGCCTGCGGCGAGCATCCCCAGGCGGCGGACTCGGTGGGAATCAGCGTAGTCAAAATGCGCTGGACCGGCGTGCTCATCTCCGGCGCGCTGGCGGGTTTGGGCGGCCTGTGCTACATACTGGCCGGCGTGTCGCTGTGGAAGTTCGAAAACGGCGTAGCGGGCTTTGGCTTCCTGGCTCTGGCGGTCATGATATTCGGCCAGTGGAAACCCGGCAGGATAGCCGTCGCGGCGCTGATATTCGGCCTGTTCCGCGCCCTGTCCAACACCTATGTAGGCTTCCCGTTCCTGAAGGCGCTGAACATACCCAGCAACGTGTACAATATGATGCCGTACATCGTATGCCTTATAGTACTGGCGTTCGCATCCAAGAACTCAGCGGCGCCCAAGGCGGAAGGCATACCTTACGACAAGGGTCAGCGTTAGATTGTTTTCAGCCGCCTCGATTGGGGCGGCTTTAGCGAATATGTACGTTTCATTAGCAGGGAGGGCAATATGAAACAGAACAGGTTTTTCCCGGAGATACGGGGCAATTTTGGCTTTGGCTGCATGCGCCTGCCCATGACAGGCGATCAGGTGGACATACCCCAGACCTGCCGCATGGCTGACGCGTTCATAGAAGCGGGCTTCAACTACTTCGATACCGCTCACGGCTACATCAACGGGCAGAGCGAAAAGGCGATAGGGCAGTGCGTTTCCGCGCGTCATGACAGAAGCGAGTTCCTGCTGGCGGACAAGCTTTCCGACAGTTACTTCCAGTCCGAGGCGGATATCCGCCCGTTCGTGGACGAGCAGCTGAAGATCTGCGGCGTGGAGTATTTCGACTTCTATCTCATGCACGCCCAGAACCGCAGGAACTACGAAAAGTACAAGGCCTGCAACGCCTATGAAGTGGCGTACCAGTTGAAGCAGGAAGGCAAACTGCGCCACGTGGGCCTGTCGTTCCACGACAAGGCGGACGTGCTGGACATGATCCTTACCGAGAAGCCTTTCGTGGAGTTCGTGCAGATACAGCTCAACTACGTGGATTTTGACGATCCCGCTGTGGAGGCGCATAAGGTGTACGACGTGTGCGTAAAGCACGGCAAGCCCTGCGTCATAATGGAGCCCGTAAAGGGCGGAAGCCTGGTCAACCTGCCCCCGGAAGCGGACAAGGTATTAAGGGAAACGGGCAACTGTTCCAACGCGGGCTATGCGATAAGGTTTGCCGCCAGCTTCGACAACGTGTTCATGGTGCTCTCCGGCATGAGTTCCATAGAGCAGATGCAGGACAACATCGGCACCATGAAGGAGTTTGCCCCGCTTACCGATGAGGAACAGAACGCGGTGGCGCGGGTATGCGGCATATTCAAGAACCTGGGGCTGATACCTTGCACTTCCTGCCGCTACTGCGTGGAGCAGAATCACTGCCCCAAGAACATACTGATCCCTGACATGTTCGCCGCACTCAACAAATTTGAGGCGTTCCATGACTGGATCACTCGCGTACATTACGGCAGAGTGCTCACAGCCGACGGCCACAGCAAGGCCAGCGAGTGCCTTAAGTGCGGCCTGTGCGAGAAAGTCTGCCCCCAGCATCTTGAGATACGCAAGCTGCTTAAAAAGGTCGCGGAGACATTCGAGCAGAATTGATAAGTATATAAACGGATCCCGCCGAAATGTTTCGGCGGGATCCGTTTTTGTGAAGGTTTTTTATTCTTTCATCGCCTTTTCTATGGCGGCAATGCGCTGGGACAGGGTGGGGTGGGAGTACTCCAGCTTTACGATGACGGGCGAGGGCGCAAGGTTGGCGAAGTTGCCGCGGGAAAGCTTCTTGAGTCCGCTTATCAGCGCGGCGCCGTAGCCTTCTTTTACCGCGTGCCGGTCGGCTCTGTATTCGTGCCTGCGGCTGATCCAAGAGGTCAGCATGCCAAACAGCGGAGTTATAACGCTCATTTCTATGCCCACGAGTATCATCGCGAAACCGTAGTTGACGCCTTCAAAGCCAAAGTCGGAATAGATCTCCCCGCAGCTTACGGTCAGGTAAGCCAGGCAGGCGATCACCAGCATCTGCAGTATGGTTATCGCCTGCCCCTTCGTGGTGTCCTTGTTTATGCCGTGCCCCATCTCGTGGGCGAACACGGCGCAGATCTCGTCGGTGGTCATAGTGGAAACGAGGGTGTCGTACAGCACGATGGTCTTCATTTTTCCGAAGCCGGTGAAGTAGGCGTTGGACTTGCTGGAGCGCCTAGACGCGTCCATGACCTGTATCGCCCTGACTTTGTAGCCGTTTTTGGTGAGCAGAGAAGTGAGCCTGTCCTTTAGCTCGCCGTCCTCAAGAGGCGTGAATTTATTGAATATCCTGCTGAAGAAGGGGTAGAGGAAGGTTATAAAAAGCACTATCAGGAACAGTACGCAGGCGAAGACCAGGGGCAGCCACGCGCCAAGCCAGCCGTGAAAGGCCGCCAGCATGCATGCAAGACCGCAGCTTATCAGACAGCCGATCATCAGATGCTTGACCTGGTCCGCCGCGAAAGTCCTGGAGGACGAGCGGTTGAAGCCGTACTTTTCCTCGATCTTCATGGTGTCATACCACTCAAACGGGATATCGACTAGCCAGCCTGCCAGCGTTTCGAACAGCGTGACGCTTAAAAGCGCCGGGTATATGCCCGTTCCCAGCACGTTTTCAACTGCGCTGTATGCGTTAAACAGTATCAGCAGAAAGCTTAGGACAAAGCCTGCCAGCGAATGCACTATGCGCAGGGAGCTCTTCTCCCGGCTGTACTGTTTCCAGCGCAGGTATGTTACGGTGTCGTACACGTCACTAACGTTGTCGGGTATGGGATTGCCGAAGGACTTGCGCTCAAGCCGGGATTCCCACAGCTTGTAAAGGTTTATCAGGCACAGAAGCACCAGAACCAAAATCTTGAAGTTCACATTATCCTCCTAAATATATCCGTACAGGCCTCTTACGCTGACTTCGCCCGCGCGCACGCTGACAGGCCCGTCGGCAGTAGCTATCAGCAGCGACCCGTCGGGCAGCAGGCGCTCGGCGACGCCGGTAAGCTCTTTTTCTCCGTTCACGGCGCGCACCTCGCGGCCGAGCGTGGCGGAGATGGGGGAAATAAGGTCTATGAGACTGTTAAGACCCTGATTATACAGCATTTGGGCATACGTGTCAAACTTGTCGAGGGTATCCAGCGCCACCTTGCGGCAGTCGGACACGATGCCTGTTTCCATGCGCAGGCTGGCGGCATAGGGGAGATCCGGCGGAAAGCTTTCGGCATTAAGGTTGATGCCTATACCGCACACCGCCCAGTCGAGCCTGCCTCCGTTATAACCGCTTTCGCAGAGTATGCCGCACAGTTTTTTGCCGTTTAATACCAGGTCGTTGGGCCACTTGATCAGTATCTCCCGCCCGCTTATCTCCTTAAGCACGTCAGCGGCGGCAAGCGCGCAGCAAAACACCAGACCGCCTGCGTTTTCCGGGGTGAGCCGCTCATCTTTGACAAGTACGGAAAACCAAGCCCCGTCACCGGGCCGGCTCAGCCAGTTCCTGCCCAGCCTGCCGCGTCCCGCGGTCTGAAGATCCGCTATTACGGCGGTGCCGTTTGGCACGGTCCCGGCGATCTGCTTAAGTCTGGAATTGGTGGAATCCACGCTGTCAAGGTAGATGACCTGGCGCATCGCATCTCCTGTTACAAAGAATTTGCTTGACAAATCAGTACGCTTGGGGTATATTTACTGGGCTTTGCGCGGGTATGGCGGAATTGGCAGACGCGAAGGATTTAGGTTCCTTTACCCACAAGGCGTGCAGGTTCAAGTCCTGTTACCCGCATCGCTCTGTTCGCTGAACGGGGCTTTTTCTTTTACCTTAGCATTGGCGAAAGTCAGCACAGTAACGCTTTCACAGCCTGCGGCAAGCAGCGTACGCGCGCATTCTGAGACCGTGGAACCGGTGGTGCGCACGTCGTCCACCAGCAGTATCCTTTCACCAGTCGCCTGAGCGGTCGCACGAAAGGCGTTTTTAAGGTTTTTCCTTCGCTCCGCGGTAGTCAGAGTGACCTGGCTTTTTGTGTTCCTGACACGTTTTAGGATATCGGATTTTTGGATGCCAAGGCGCTTGGACAGTTCGCTCGCCAGTTTTTCCGCCTGGTTGTAACCCC
>JAFZLE010000385.1 GCA_017551645.1 Clostridia bacterium
GAGAACCTGTGGACGCCTTTCGTGGTAAGGAAATGCCTGAGCGCCAGGCCGGTGCAGGTGCACATGGACAGCACGCTGGCCCAGGCCGCGCCCGCCACTTTCCAGCCCAGGGCGCCCACGAACAGCAGGTCCAGGCAGATGTTGGTCAGGCAGCTGACGATCAGGTATTTGAAGGGCCGGCGGCTCTGGCCCACCCCCTGCAGGGTGCCCTGGAACAGGTTGTAGGTCAAAAGCGGTATCGCGCCCACTAGGTAGATGCGCAGGTACTGGGTGGAGTTCGCCATCAGCACGTCATGGGTCTTTATGAGCCTGAGCGCAGCGGGGGCGAGGAAATACCCGCCCACGGTGATGACCGCGCCCACGCACAGGCAGAACACGAAACAGGTGTGCAGCACGCGGCTGAGTTTATCCGGGTCGTTGGCGCCGTAAGCCTGGGAGATCATGACCGTGCCGCCGCTTATCAGGCCCACGAACAGGCCGAGGATAAGGTTGGTTATGACGCCCACGCCGCTGCCTACCGAGGCAAGGGCGTTGTCGCCCAGAAAATGGCCCACTATGAACGCGTCCGCGGTGTTGTAGAGCTGCTGGAACAGCAGTCCCGCGAGTATGGGGAAAAAGAAGGAGAGCAGCTTTTTCCACACCACGCCCGTGGTCAGGTCGTCCCGGTCGCTTTTCACGTTTATCTCGCTCATATTCCCATCCTGCAAAGCTGATAGCGTGAATTATACCGCCGCGCCTTTGTTCCTTCAACTTTGATTGTGTTAAGCCCGCTGCGGCTTGACATTCCCCGCGCGTTTAATTACAATAATCCCGGCGCGAGCCCATTACAGCGAAAGGAAGTATCAGGTATGAAGTACGAGTGCCCCTGCGGCTATGTTTACGACCCCGAAGTGGGAGATCCCGACAGCGGTATCGCCCCCGGCACCAAATTTGAGGACATCCCCGAGGATTGGGTGTGCCCCGTCTGCGGCCTGGACAAAGCCGCGTTCACTCCCGCCGAATAAGCGGCAAAAGGCGGAGGGGCAATCTCCCCTCCGCTTTCTTTCGGCAGCGATCCGGTCCACAGGGATGGCATAAGTGATCAGCGAAGTCATAATAGGAAACGTGTGCAGTATCGGAGCCATGGTCACGGACTCCGTAAGCGGCACACGCAAGAAGACCAGTGAGATACTGGCCGTACAGATAATAAGCCAGGTGTTTTACAGCGCGGGCTCGATAATACTTAAAGGCTACAGCAGCACCGCCCAGAGCCTCGTCGCCATACTCAGGAACCTGGCGGCCATGAAGGGCGTCAGGCGGAAGGCGGCCGAGTGGATACTGATCCTGCTGGGGGTCGTGCTGGGAGTCTGCTGGAACAACCGCGGGCTGCTGGGCTGGCTGCCCATAATCGCGAACCTCGAGTACTCGATAGCCGTGTTCAGGCTCAGGGAAAACGAGCAGGGGCTCAAGTTCTGCTTTCTGATAAACATGCTGATGTACAGCGTGTTCAGTTTCGCTATAATGAATTACGTGGGGGCCGCGGCGAACCTTTTCGCGGCCGTCACCACGGCGGTCTCCCTGATAAGGGGGATCAAACAAAACAAAGCGGAAAACGGCCCGGATAACGCGAAATGATCAAAGAACAGCCCGCCGCGATATGGACAAGCGCGCTGTGATATGATAGAATAAGCACAGCCTGACGACAAATGGAGGATGGGTATGACCATAAACAAGCAGCAAAACGGCGGAGCGCTCGTGATCAAGCCGGAAGGACGCCTTGACACCATGACGGCGCCGGAACTGGAAGAGGAAGTCAAGCGTTCGCTTGACGGCGTCACGGATCTGACCTTTGATTTTGAAAAACTGGAATACGTTTCTTCGGCGGGCCTGCGCGTACTGTTTTCCGCTTACAGGGCCATGCGCGGGCAGGGCACGATGAAGATAGTCAACGCCAACGAGATAATAACTGAAGTGTTTGATGTGACGGGCTTTGCCGACGTGCTTCGCACCAACTGACTTCAGGCTCACTGACACACGAAAAGGGGACGGCAAGCAATGAGATCCGACATAATACAGATCGACAACCAGGGCAGCGGCTTCGAAGACGCGGTGAATGAGACCAGGAAGGCCGCCGAATACAGCGATATAGATGCAAAGCAGTCCGTGCAGCTGCAGCTCATCACCGAAGAGATGCTGAGCCTCGCCCGCAGCGTAACGGGGGAGATGCAGGCGAGTTTCTGGCTGGAAGGCGAAAACGGCAAGTTCGTTATGCACATGTCCACCAAGACGGTCATGGACAGGGAAAAGCGCTACCTGCTCATCTCCTCGGCCACGTCCCGCAAGAACGAGGCCGCCAAGGGCTTTCTGGGCAAGCTGCGCGACAAATTCGAAGAGGCGATGGCGTCCGATGCCGAGCGCGAGTACAGCGACCTGCCCGCGGAACTGCGGGCGGACCTGAGCGGGCCGCTGGCCGATCCCGAATGGGACGGCTACGAGCGCTCCGTGCTGCGCAGGATAGCCGACGACGTGAAGATCTCCATAAAGGGCGGTCTGGTGGAAATGACGGTCACCAGGAACTTCTGTGCCTGACCGGTCGGAGAATTATGGAAATGTGTCGAATGAAGGAGACGCTTCGCAAGGAAGCCGCCTCCTTCATACTTTTTGGGCGCAACGGTTAATGGAATCGAATGTACTGGAAAAACTGTCACAATAAATCGGGATTTCGCAGGTTCAGGAAAAGGAGAACACAATGAGCAGCATCGAAAAATACAGAAAATACTTCACAAAAGAGTATCTGATGGGGCCGAACTCGTTCAGGCTTTTGGACGAACTGATCCGCAGAAGCCCGCGGGGCGTACGGTATGACCGGACGCTGGACCTTGGGTGCGGATACGCCCTGACCTCGCTCTTTATCGCCAATGAGACCGACGCGAAGCATGTATACGCGTTCGACCTGTGGATCCCCGCGACGGAAAACTATTTGAGGATACGGGATAACGGGCTTGAAGACAGGATAATACCGATCCATGGAGACGCCATGGATATGCCGTTCGCCCAGAACTATTTTGATGCCATCATAAGCGTCGACGCCTATCATTATTTCGGCTGCAGGGCGGGCGTGTTCGCGGATAAGATACTGCCGTTCGTCAAGGATAACGGCCATGTGATGATCGCCGTTCCCGGTCTGAAGAAACAGCCGGAAGGCGAACTGAAACAGCTTTTTGAGACATGGGCCGAGGGCGGCGATTCCGAGCTCTTCAAAACGGCTGAATGGTGGGAGAAGTTGCTGAAAGACGAATGCGGGGACCGGTGTGAAGTCAAAGTGCTTGAAGCCGAGTGCTACGACACCGCGTGGCAGGAATGGTTCCAATCGGGGCATGAGTACGGGGCGCGCGACAGGGAGTTTCTGGATAAGGGACTGTATGAC
>JAFZLE010000386.1 GCA_017551645.1 Clostridia bacterium
CTGCATGTTCTACGGCCTGGGCTCCGACGGCACCGTGGGCGCCAACAAGAACTCCATCAAGATCATCGGCGACCACACCGACATGTACGCGCAGGCGTACTTCTCCTACGACTCCAAGAAGTCCGGCGGCATCACCGTGAGCCACCTGCGCTTTGGCGACACCCCGATCAAGAGCACATACCTGATCGACAGCGCGGACTTCATCGCCTGTCACAACCCGGCGTACGTGACCAAGTACGACATGGTTTCCGCCCTCAAGACCGGCGGCGTGTTCCTGCTCAACTGCCCCTGGACGGCGGACGAACTGGAAAAGGAACTGCCCGCTTCCATGAAGAACAAGCTGGCCCAGAAGAAGGCCCGCTTCTACACCATAGACGCCGTGAAGCTCGCCGCTTCCGTGGGCATGGGCGGACGCATCAACACCACCATGCAGGCCGCGTTCTTCAAGCTGGCCGACATCATCCCCTACGACAAGGCGGATGAGTACATGAAGGCTTACGCCAAGAAGAGCTACGCCAAGAAGGGCGACGACGTGGTCAAGATGAACTGGGCGGCCATAGACGTGGCCATCAGCGGCTTGCAGGAAGTCAAGGTCCCCGCCGCGTGGGCCACCACCACCGAGGGCGCCGTGCCCATCAAGGTGGAAGCCACCGAGTACTTCGACACCGTTATCTCTCCGATCCTGGCGCAGGAAGGCGACAAGTTGCCCGTAAGCGCGTTCTCCATCGACGGCACCGTGCCCACCGGCACCACCAAGTACGAGAAGCGCGGCGTGGCCGTGAAGGTGCCCGAGTGGCAGATCGACAAGTGCATCCAGTGCGGCAACTGCTCCCTGGTATGCCCCCATGCCGCCATCCGTCCCTACCTGGTAGACGCCGAGCACGCCGCCAAGGCGCCCGAGAGCTTCGCCATGAAGGACGCCATCGGCCCCAAGTTCAAGGGCCTCAAGTACCGCATGCAGGTCAGCGTGCTGGACTGCCTGGGCTGCGACAACTGCGTGAACGTGTGCCCCGCCAAGGAAAAGGCGCTGGTAATGAAGCCTTTGGCCACCCAGAAGGCGGAAGAAGCCAACTGGGAATTCGCCCAGACGCTGCCTGAGTTCAAGGGCGAGCTGAACGTGAAGACCGTCAAGGACAGCCAGTTCAAAAAGCCCCTGTTCGAGTTCTCCGGCGCGTGCGCGGGCTGCGGCGAGACGCCTTACGTCAAGCTGATCACCCAGCTCTTCGGCGACAGGATGCTGGTTGCCAACGCCACCGGCTGCTCCTCCATCTACGGCGGCAGCGCTCCCACCTGCCCCTACACCGTGAACGAGGAAGGCCACGGCCCCGCCTGGGCGAACAGCCTGTTCGAGGACAACGCCGAGTTCGGTTTCGGCATGTTCCTGGCCACCGCCCAGAGGCGCGAGAAGCTGGCCGAGAACCTGCTCAAGCTCAAGGAAGCCAAGAAACGCAGCAAGAAGCTGTGCGAGGCCATCGACAAGTGGTTCGAAGTTAAGGACGAGGGCGAAGCCAGCAAGGCCGCCAGCAAGGAACTGCTGGCCGTACTGCCCAAGAAGGACGAGCTGGCCGAGGCCGTATTAAAGGACAAGGACCTGCTGGTAAAGAAGAGCCAGTGGATCTTCGGCGGCGATGGCTGGGCCTACGACATCGGCTACGGCGGAGTGGACCACGTGCTGGCCCAGAATCAGGACGTCAACATCCTGGTGCTGGACACCGAGGTGTACTCCAACACCGGCGGACAGGCCTCCAAGTCCTCTCCCACCGGCGCGGTCGCCAAGTTCGCCGCGGCGGGCAAGCGCACCAAGAAGAAGGATCTGGGCATGATGGCCATGTCCTACGGCTACGTGTACGTGGCGCAGGTGGCCATGGGCGCCGATCCCGCCCAGCTGCTCAAGGCGGTCACCGAGGCCGAAGCCTATCACGGGCCTTCCCTCATCATCGCCTACGCGCCCTGCATCAACCACGGCATCAAGATGAACCAGGCCCAGGCCGAGATCAAGAAGGCCGTGCAGGCGGGCTACTGGCAGCTCTACCGCTACAACCCCGATAACGAGAATCCCATGACCGTGGATTCCAAGGCGCCCACCGCCAGCTATCAGGAGTTCATAAAGGGCGAGAACCGCTACGCCTCCCTTATCCGCCAGTTCCCCGCGGACGCCGAGAAGCTCTTCGCCGCCGCGGAAAACGACGCCGCCAAGCGCCTGGAAAGCTACAGGAAGCTTGCCGGAGAGAAAGAATAAACCAAGTAAAAAGACGGAGCCGCGCTCAGGCGCGGCTCTTGTTTTATGCCCGGGCAGCGGTATGCTGAGGATCTGTCGGATCAAAAACCCGAAATCCGTCGGATTGAAAAGACAGAATCTGTCGGATTGGTATTGCAAAATCTGTGGGAATGTTGTATAATCGCACTGTGAGGTGAGGCGAATGGGCATAATTCGGAACACGGAAGACTACATGCCGAGGCTTATCGACAGGGAAGTTGGCAGATACCTGCGGTCTTTCGGCGCCGTATGCATAGAGGGTCCCAAATGGTGCGGCAAGAGCTGGACCGCGGCTTTCCACGCGAAAAGCGAGATACTGATATCGGATCCGGACAATAATTTTCAGAATCGCGTTTTGGCGGAGCTTTCCCCTTCGCTGGTACTTGACGGCGCTGTGCCCAGGCTCATCGACGAATGGCAGGAAGTGCCGGCGCTGTGGGATGCCGTTCGTTTCGAGGTGGACAAACGGGGCCGGAAGGGGCAGTTCATACTTACCGGTTCGGCGACGCCGCAGCGCAAGGGCATCATGCACAGCGGCGCGGGGCGGATCGGCAGGCTGCGCATGCGGCCGATGTCCTTGTATGAGTCGGGCGATTCCAGCGGGCTCGTAAGCCTGAAAGACATTTGCGACGGCACGGCGCCTGCCGTTCTGACCGAAAAAGCCGAGCTGAAAAAACTGATCCGCCTTACGACAAGAGGCGGCTGGCCGGGCAATCTGAACGCCGCGCCCGAGGACGCCCTGCTCCTGCCGGGTTCGTATATCGACGCGATCCTGAGCGACGATATCGGGCGCGTGGACAGCATAAAGCGCAGCAATATCAAACTGAGGCTGCTTTTGCGCTCGCTTGCCCGCAACGAGAGCACCACGGCGACGATACGCCTTCTGAAAAACGACATACGGGAAAAGGACGGGGAAGACATAGACCCCGAGACCGTTTCCGCGTATCTTGACATATTCGACAGGCTGTTCCTGATCGATAATCAGCCGCCCTTTTCCAACAGGCTGCGCTCGGGCGTACGGGTAAAGCAGACTGAAAAACGCCATCTGAGCGATCCGTCGCTTGCCTGTGCGCTGCTGGGCGCCACGAACGAAAAACTGCTTGGTGATCTTGAGACTTTCGGCTTTCTGTTCGAAGCGCTGTGCGAGCGTGATCTGAAGATCTACGCCGAAAGCCTGGGCGCGCGGCTGTACCATTATCAGGACTACGCGGGCAACGAGATCGATGCGGTGATCGAATTTCCGGACGGGAACTGGTGCGCGGCGGAGATCAAGCTCGGCGCAAACAAGATCGACGAAGCGGCCGAAAACCTTGTCAGGATCCGGAACCTGATCGCAAAAGGCGATGACAGACCGCCTGCCGCGCTTTGCGTTGTCTGCGGTATGTCCGACGCAGCGTATAAACGGGCCGACGGCGTATATGTCGTACCAATCACGGCCCTTAAGCCGTAGAAAGTATGAGAAAGGACGGTATAGGAGGCGGCTGAATGCAGACCATAGATATAATCGGCGGGAACTACTTCGGGCGCTGGGACAAGACGCGGGCGGCGTGCCGGGGCATAGTCACCTTAGCTGTCAATAACAGAGGAGCGTGATGGGAAATGTTATACAACACATTCATTAAGGGCCTTGCATGCCTGATCGCGATCATCTCTATGGTCGTCGATCCTTCTGAGACTGTTCGGGTTGACAATATAGAAAACCTGGCGGAGCTTACGGGACGTGATTATTACGATGCGGAGATAGTGGATATCAAAACCGTAGCGGTTCAAGATGTGTATGGAACAGGCACGAATCTGTTCATATTTCTTCATGAAGCCGGCCCATTTGAAGGGAATCCGGATTATGACGGTAACAGTTTGAATTATTTAGGGCCGTATTTCTACGAAAATCTGCAGGCTGCTGGTGTTGAACGGGGTGACCTGCTTTCCTGCAGCACCCATTTTAAAGGAATTACAGTTCGTTATATGGGCCGTTCCGGATTCACCACACAGAATGTTTACTGGATGACGCTGCGGGATTCCTATGACGGATACTCCAATGTGCTGATCTTCACATACATTCCAGGGGCGAATGTAGTTATACAGGATAAGGCTGCCCTGCTGGGCACGCATGGAAAGATCGATAAGATAACAGATTCAGCGCAAGAAAATCCGGGAATCTTACTATACTATACTGACGCGCTGTCCATAGAAAAGACAGATGAAGGA
>JAFZLE010000387.1 GCA_017551645.1 Clostridia bacterium
GCGCCCAGGAAGCTGTCACGGTCCGTGTCGAAGCCCTGCACGGGGGCGTTCACCGCGTAAACGGCGTAATGGTTGCGGCGCTCCCGGTACTCGGTCTTGTGGTAGATGGCGCTGCCCTCGATTTCCACTTCGCCGGTGGAGAAGTTGCGCTGGAAGTTGGTGGAGTCGTCCTGGGCGTTCCACAGGCAGAACTCCACGAAGCTGAACAGGGACACGGCTTTAGCCGCGCCTGACTTGTTCTCAAGCGTGAGCTTGGTCACCAGCGCGTCGCTGCCGAAGGGCACCATGGAGACCTGGCAGGCCTTGAGGCCGTCCTTCTCGCCCGTTATGCGGGTGTAGCCCAGGCCGTGGCGGCACTCGTAGGCGTCCAGCTCCGCCCTTACCGGCATCCAGCCGGGAGTCCACACGCTGCCCCCGTCGTTTATGTAAAAGTACTGCCCGCCCGCGTCGGTGGGCACGTTGTTGTAGCGGTAGCGGGTGATGCGCAGCATGCGCGCGTCCTTGTAAAAACTGTAGCCGCCGCCCGTGTTGGACATAAGGGTAAAAAACGCCTCGCAGCCCAGATAGTTTATCCAGGGCGACGGCGTATCGGGCCGGGTTATCACATATTCCCTTGCCGCGTCGTCAAAGTATCCGTATTGTTCCACGCTCGTACCTCCTGCAGCCGTTTTATTCCGTATACCGGGTGCTTTCCCGCAAATGATACCATAAACCGGACCCGTTTGCAAGCCGGGACCGGTCCGCACGCCGCCAAATAAAAAGCAGCCCGCCGCGCGGGCCGCCCTTTTGGTATTCCGCTGCTTTTATGCCTTCACCGCGCCGGAAGTGATGCCTTCTATATACAGCCTGGAGCTGAAGGAGAACATGACCACCAGCGGCACCGTGGCCATCACGAAACCCGCTATCATGGCTCCGTAGTCGGTCATGCCGGTGGATGAGCTGTACGTCTGTATCGCCACGCTGATCACCTGCTTGGTGTTGGATTCGATGACCAGCAGGGGCCAGATGAAGTGGCCGTAGAGGCTTATCATGTTCATGACCACTATGGTGGCGAGTATGGGCTTCGCCAGCGGCACGGCTATGTAGAAAAAGGCCTTGAATTCCGAAGCGCCGTCTATGCGCGCGGACTCGAACAGGGACGCGGGCTGGCCGGCGATGAAAGTGCGGCACAGGTACATGCCCATCACCTGCCCTCCCGATGCCCAGGGCAGCCACAGCGCCCACCAGGTGTTCTTAAGGCCCAGGCGCTGTATAAGCTTGTAGGACGGCGTCAGCGTCAGCACGCCCGGCACCATCATCAGCGCCAGCATCAGCAGGAACAGGGCCTTTTTGAGCGGGAACTCCAGCCGCGCGAACACATAGCCCGACATCGCGGCCAGCACCACTATGATCGCGGTGCCCACAGTTACCACGATCACGGAGTTTATCATATTCCCGAACAGTGAGCCCCACGCGGCGTTGTAGTTCTGCCACTGCGGCGGGTTCGGGATCGCCCATATGTTGGAATAGAACTGCGCCTGGCTCTTAAGCGAGAGGAACAGCATCAGGAAGATCGGAATAAACGCCAGCAGCACGAATATCAGCGTCACCGCCGTCACCGCAGTCTGGAATGAGAGCTGACGCGCGTTACGCCTTTTGCGCGCCGCGGTATTTGCTTTTCTGGTCAGTTCTGCCATGGCAGCCCGTTCCCTCCTTTCCTCAATTCAGCTCGTGCGTCTTAAGGCGCAGGTTGAGCAGCGATCCCGCCAGGATCACTATGAACATCACCAGGCCCATGGCGCAGGCGTAACCGTACTGGCCGAACTTGGTGGCCGCGTAATACAGCTCAAGCCCCGGCACGTAGGTGGAGGTCCCCGGGCCGCCCTGCGTGAGCAGGTAGATATGCCCGTAATCCTGCACCGAGTTTATAAACGTGGTGATCACCAGCATCTTCAGCTGCGGCGAGATCAGCGGCAGGTGTATGTGTATGAAATTCCATCCCGGGGAGCTGCCGTCCACCTTCGCCGCCTCGAACAGGTCCTGGGGTATGTTGATAAGCCCGCCGTAGTATACCAGGAAAGCGAAGCTGTTCACCCACGGGAACCCCATGAATATCACTGCCCACAGGGCCGTGCTGGGATCGCCCAGCCAGGAATGTCTCCAGCCCGTCAGGCCAACGGAGTCCAGTATGCTGTTCAGCGCGCCTATGTTCGGATCGTAGATGTTTTTCCACATCAGGGTCGACACGACGCCCGGCACCACCATGGGCGCCACCAGCAGCAGCCTGAACCAGTAGCGCCGCCGGCTGCTCTCACCATGGCGGTTGCGCATGGAGAACACCAGGTCCGCCAGCAGCAGCGGTATCGTCAGCAGTTTCAGGAACGAGCACGCCATCATGATCAGCAGGTTTCTGGTGCCCAGAAGGAAATAGCCTTCCGTGATCATCTTTACGAAGTTGTCGAAGCCTATGAAATTGACTTCGCGCATCGTCTTAGTGGCGAGGCTCCAGTCCGTGAACGCGTAATAGAACGCCTGGAGGATATTGTAATAATTGAATATAAGGATGAGCACTATGGACGGCAGCAGCATCAGGTACGCCACCCTGTGCTTGTAAGCGGTCCTGAAAAACCGCAGGGCCAGGTGCCGGCTGCGGGGGAAATACGCTACAAGCGCCGCCGCAAGCAGCACAGACAGCACGATAACGGCGCGCAGGCTCCATACGGACAGGGACGACATCAGCCCTATGCTGTCCAGCCGCGCGGTGGAAAAGCGGAAGAGTTCCGGCGAAAGGGTCACCACATAGCTGACGTCCTCGCCGAAGTAGACCTGGGATATGTCATGCGCCTGGCGGGCCGTGAAGTGCACGGCGCCGTCGGAGTCAAGTATGTAAACGTCTCCCTCGCGGGTACCCGCGGCCACCCATTTCCCATCGTCGGAAACGCCGACCGTGCGTCCTTCGCCCACGAGCGAAACAGCAAATTTCTGATTCAGGTCTTCGTCGTATTTGAACAGGTTGCCCTTTACATCCAGCGCGTAAACTTCGCCCGTGGTATGCGACACCACCAGAGAGCGCACTTCCGTGGTCGCTTTCCCGGAAGCCACGTTCTCCCCGTTCCGGTCCAGCTTGTATACGCGGCCGCGGCTGTCTCCGTAATAGAAGTACTGATAATCCGGGCTGAACCTGGCGCTGCGGGCGATCTGCTTGATCTTTACGTCCAGTACGAGCTCGCCCGTTTCGATATCCATTGCGCTTATGAA
>JAFZLE010000388.1 GCA_017551645.1 Clostridia bacterium
AGAAGTTTGTCGTTATATTGCCACGCTTTTACCATGGTCTCCTGCGCGGCATCACAGCAATCCAGATCGTTCCAGAGCATGGAGTACGCTATCCGGTAGAGCTTGCGCTCCGCCTTAAGCACACGCCGGGTAAATTCAGCACCATTCAAGCTCTCACCTCCGCTTTCCATACTGTTAGATGCATTTAGGGAACGATAAGTTGAAAAGAAGAATAAAAAAAGTGAGAATCATCTCATTCCCACTTTTCTGTATCCAGTCTCGAACTGTTCAGTCGGTTTCCGCGCTTTTCTGGAACGCCAGGCGCTCGTTGTCCCCGTCGCGGAACAGGCGTATCTTCCCGCACAGGGTAAAGCCCAGGCGGGTAAGCCCGTTTATCATGGGCAGGTTGTTGCGGTGCGTGTCTATCCTCACTTCTCCGGTAAGCTCAAGGCAGTAATCCACCGCCTCTTTGAGCACGCCCCTGTGCGAATAGTCAGATGCGATACGGTGGATGGTCGCGTACGGCCTTTCGTTCAGCCAGGCGCCGTCATATATGCCGGGATATGTGGGATCCGGCTGGGTAAACACAGAGAACACGCCATAAACACGCCCGTTCCCGTCTTCCATTACACGGCAAACTCCATCCGCCATGTCCCGCAGTATGTCGTCACGTCCCGGATAGCCGTTTACCCACTGAGTGGTGTTGCCCATAGCGGCCATGGCCCGGCGCGCGCCTTCGAATATGCGTTCTATGGCAGTTATGTCCTTTTCTTCGGCCTTACGTATCATGCTTTACTCAAAGCTCAGGACGGTCTCCCCGTCCGGGAGCATCTGTTCCCTTCCGTGATAATTCCTGCCTATCTTGCGCCAGAACACCGCGGCCGCCAGATTGTTTTCCGAATACTTGAGCTGCCAGCTGCCCTTACGTTCCTTTTTCAGCAGGGCGAAAGCCGCTTCCCCTTTTCCCCTGTTTCTGTACGCCGGAAACACGGTGAACTCCGCCACGCAGTTGTCCGGCTGCTCTTGGGTAACGGAATGCCTGTTTATCAGGCAGAAGCCCACTGTTTCCCGCCCCTCGATAAAAAAATACGCGTCCCGCTCCGGCTCGGTGAAATAGAGATCCAGGTACTGATAGGCATAATCACCGTTGCCGTCCATCTCCATCGGATAGTACGCGGTAAGCTCATGCAGGTATTTCTGCATCAGGCTGTACAGCTTGGGTTTTTCCGATATTTGCACGCGTTTAAGCTCCATCCGTCTCCTCCGTCCGGGCTGTTTGGCAGATTATATCACCTTGCCGTTCCAAAAAGCAAGCGGGTGAGTTTGGTATTGACCTTTTATGTAAAATGTTGTATATTAAATGAGATAATCATCATGTATGAATCTGTTTTTTATCCGGAGGACGCATGACCCGGCTTTGGCTGAAGATCATCAAAAATCACCGAATAGACCGGCACTTTACCGCGCCCTGCGAATACGGTGACATCAAAAGCTGCCTGAACGAGATGTGCCGGGAGGCAGACCTGCCGTGCCCCATCTGGCTGGACAAGCACGAAAACGAGTTCCTGCGTTTCCGCAAGACCGTCTTCTCCCCCGACCACTTTATAGAGTCGGTGGATTTTGACCGGCTGGAGATCGACTTCCTTGACGATTCTGACAAAAAGCACAAAAGTGCCGACCCCAGAAATCAGTTTTAGTTGAGAGGTTTGTATGAGACGTATCGCTTTGATCCTCGCCCTGCTGATGTGCTGTGCTTGCCTTGCCGAAGGGATAAGCTGCGATACCCGCTTTAACGGCTGCGCCGGTCTGCCCGTGACCTGGACTGTGCATGACGAAAGCCGGCCCGTCGAGTGGATCGTATACAAGGCTGACGAGGATACCGTGGTCTGTAAGTCCGATTCCTCAGGCAGCGCCTTCGGTTTCACTCCCGCCAAGGGCGGGCAGTACATCTGCGTGTGCCGGCTCGAAAACGGCGACGTGCTGCTGAGCGACGAAGTATTCATCGTGGACGCGCTGTACATGGGAGTGTTCGAGCAGGACGCCAACGCCAAGACCTCCGACCCCATCGAGTGGACCGTACTCGCCGTTAAAGACGGCAAGGCGCTCGTAACGTCCAAATACATACTGGAGCACAGGTCTTATTTCAATCCCTGGTGGATCAAGTATAAGTATACTTTCTGGGCTTATTCGTACATCAGCGATTTTTCCACCAACTACTGGGGCAGTATGCCCGAGGATCCTTCCCGCCTCATCACCATAAACGGCCGCAACGGCATACTCTGGGAGGACAGGAAGTCCCGCCGCAGCGAAGAGGACCTGTACGAAAGCAACATGCATATCCGCTGGTACCTGAACCACGATTTCCTGGAGAAAACTTTTACCGAAGCCGAACGCGCCCGCATATGCCTGACCCACCTGACCAATCCCGACAACCCCGAATCAAAGGTCGACGGCGGACCGGATACGGACGATTATGTCTTCTTCCTCAGCTATACCGAAGTAAAAGCCTACATGCCCGATCCCGCGGACAGGAAAACAAAACTCACGACTTCCGCGAAACGCGCAAGACCTGACATCACTGAGGCCGTATACTGGCTGCGCACTCCGGGGCACACCAGGGTCGACGCGATGATCGTATACGGTTCCAACGGCAATATGACCTACTGGGGTACGGACGTGGGCCACTCCAATGTAGGCGTGCGCCCCTGTATGTGGATAAGCATCGGCGGTTAGAGGTAAATAATCATTTAAAGAGACTGTCTTCAGGGCTGTCTCTTTGTTTTTGACCTTAACTGACTTTTAACATCATTATGTTAGCACTCCTACTTGACGAGTGCTAACATTCGTGATATAATCAGCACGTAATCAAGGGAGAGCGATCCCATGGTACGAAAAAGCCAGAATACGACGAGGAGGAAACTACCATGTTGATGAGAAACTTATTCAATGACGATATTTTTAACGGATTCTTTGATGATTTCGTACGTCCCGGCAGGGAGACCCGCTACACCCGCCAGCTCATGAGCACCGATATCAAGGAGCTTGAGACCGGCTACGAGCTGCACATCGAACTGCCCGGTTACAAGAAGGACGACGTGCAGGCAGAGCTCAAAGACGGTTATCTGACCGTTACCGCCAGCGCCAAGGCAGAAGACGAAGACGCCGAGAAAGGCCGCTTCGTGCGCAGGGAGCGTTATGTGGGCACGTGCTCCAGAAGTTTCTACGTAGGCAAGGAACTTAAGCAGGAAGACATCAAAGCCAGGTTTGAGGACGGCATCCTTAAGATCAGCCTGCCCAAGCCCGAGCAGCTCAAGCAGGTCGAGGAAAAGAAATACATCACCATCGAAGGTTAACTTGAGCGGGAGAGGCTTTCCCCTCCCCCGCATATCGAAACGGTCCGGGGCAAATGTCCCGGACCGTTTTTTGTGCAGGCAGCGAAAACGGCGGCAATGATTCCTGTTGCCGCCGTCACTTAGCCGTATGAGATACAGACAGAGCTCAGCCCCTGTGCTCTACGACCTTCCTTATGCGCAGCACGCCGTCGATCTCCCTGAGCCTTTCAACGGTGTCGTGGGGCATTGCGCGGTTCAGGTCCAGCAGTGTGTACGCGTAGTCCCCCCTGCTCTTGTTCGCCAGGTTTTCTATGTTCAGGCCGTGCGCGCCGAAAAAGGCGGTTATCTGGCTGAGCATGTTGGGTATGTTCCTGTGCAGTATCGCCACGCGGGCGGCGGCTTCGCATATGCCCATGTTGAGCTCGGGGAAGTTCACCGAGTGCAGAATGTTGCCGTTGTCCAGATAGTCCTGTATCTGGTCAGCCGCCATTATGGCGCAGTTGTCCTCGGCTTCCTCG
>JAFZLE010000389.1 GCA_017551645.1 Clostridia bacterium
GAAAGCGGCCTACGACATTGAGCGGGACTGCATCGAGGAGAGGAAATCGCTGTTCGACGAGCAGGCCTTTTCCCGCGCCGTCGAACTGCTTAAAGACGCGCCGCGCATAGGTACTACGGGGTGCGGACATTCCGGCATCATAGGCATGCATATCGCGCACCTGCTGTGCTGTATCGAGCTGCCGGCCAGGTTCATTTCCCCGGCGGAAGCGGTCCACGGCGCGACGGGCTTTCTGAAAAAAGGTGACGTGATGATATTCGCTTCCCGGGGAGGCAAGACCAAGGAGCTGCTGCCTATACTGGATATATGCAAGCGTAAGGGCGTTTATACCATCGTCATAACCGAGAACACCGCCTCCCCGCTGGCTGAATCCGCCGACGCGGTGCTGGTACAGCACGTGAACCGGGAAACGGACAAATACAATTCCCAGGGCACTACCAGCACCACGGCGCTGTGCGTGATCGCCCATGCCCTGCAGGCGGCGCTGATAGAGGAGACCAGGTTTTCCAACGAACAGTTCGCCCGGATCCATCCGGGCGGAGCGGTCGGCGACAGGCTGAACAAAGCCGGAAACGAGTGCCGCCAAACACGATAGGAGAGAGGCTATCCCATGACAAGCATAAAACCTCCGTTTTTTGAGATAGGGCCCCAAGCGTACCTGTACGGTCAGGACGTGATCGAGCTGGCCAAAGCTGCGGATGCCGCCAGCGAGAAATACGGCGTGGACATAATCTTCACCGCGCCTTTCGTGGATATCGCCGGCGTCAAGAACGCCACGCGGCGCGTCCATGTTTTCGCTCCCCATATGGATCCCATCAAGCCGGGCAGGGGCCTGGCGGACATCCTTCCCGAAGCGCTGGCGGCGGCGGGCGCGGAAGGCGTAATGCTGAATCACTGCGAAAAACCGCTGAGTTTCAGCGTGCTTAAACAGACGATAGAACGTGCGAAAGATGTGGGGCTCACCACTATCGTCTGCGCTGATTCGTGCGCCGAGGCGGGGGCAATAGCGCGCCTGCATCCGGACATAATCGTCGCCGAGCCTACTGAACTTGTAGGCACGGGCGTGTCGTGCGGGCCGGAATATGTGGAAGCCGCCAACCGCGCCGTAAAGGATGTGGACCCGAATATACTGGTGCTTACGGCGGCAGGCATCTCAAATGGCAATGATGTATACAACGTGATCCGCGCCGGCGCCGACGCGACAGGGTCTTCGTCCGGTGTCGCGAAAGCCAAAGACCGCGCGGGCATGGTCGACGAAATGATATCCGCTGTCCGGCGCGCCTGGGATGAGCGCAAAGGCTCAGAATAATAGAGAAGATGTGCCGGCGCGGAGGATGGCCCGGATGATGTAGCAGTGTCAGGGCTGGACGGCGCGGCAAAGCCGTATAAGCTGACAAATGAATAAACAGCAAATCATATCTGCGGACAAATGAAAGGAGACGGACCATGGATTTCAAAGTGTACCAAAAGGAACTCGAGCTGCAGTCAAGGGGTTGGATACCCACGTTCCATGACGTGACGAAGGAGGTCGGCAACATAGTGACGATGTCCGGGGTCAAAAACGGCACCGTGTGCGTCGCATCCCATCACACCACCTGCTCGGTCATAGTTCAGGAGACCTCGCATGATATAGACAAGTGGGGCATCGAGTATCTGCAGCACGACCTGCTTGACATCATGAAAAAACTCGTCCCCAGCTTCGACGAGGAACATGAGTACCGGCATCCCGGCCCCATACACACCAAATACGGCCGCTTCGTAAATGAGCCAGGCGATTACACCAGCCTGAACACCGACGGCCACCTGCGCAGCGTGTTTTTCGGCCGCAGCGAGACGATGACCATCAAAGACGGCGTGCTGGACGGAGGCGAGTTCGCTCACATCTACTTTATCGACTGGGACTGCGTGCGCGCACGCCGCCGCCAGCTGAACATAACCGTTATGGGCACGACCGAAGACGTGGAAGACCGCAAATACAACGGCGGCGAGGTCATCGACACGCTCCCCAAGTACATGGAGGACACCAAGCAGTATCAGCCTGAGTTCGATCTTCAGCTGAAAGACCGCAAGTAAGCTTTTTTGAACGCGTGAGACCCTTGCGGGCATGTTCGGTTTCTGATTGAGTGCATGATCCTTGATCTATCGGGGCGGGACGCAGGAAAGTTGTCCCGCCCCCGTTTTGTCACTTCCGCATCCGGGCGGAGCATTCGCGGGAAAGCGTATGGCAAATTGTACGGAGCCGGCAGCGTTTATCGGCGTTTTTGTGATTGCAGGCCGCCTCAGATAATGGTATAATAACTCCGTATACGGCAAATCGGACGTCCCGCTAAAGCGAACATACACAGGACACAAAAAAGGATCGAAATATGGCTGAACATTATCTTGCGGTCGACGGGGTGCGTGCATACTGCGAGGAGATATTCCGCCGCCACGGGTTCGATGACGACGCGTGCCGTCAGATAGTGGACGTCGTGCTCACGGCAGACCTGTACGGCATAGAGTCCCACGGCATACAGCGCATGCAAAGGTACCATGACTCGCTCAGGCGCAAACTGGTAGACGTGAACGCCAGGCCGGACGTTGTATACGAAACACCGCTGAGCGCGGTCATGGAAGCCAACCGGGCGATGGGGCAGACCACCGCGTACATGGCAATGCGCCTGGCGATAGACAAGGCGAAACAGCACGGCTTCGGCGCCGTGACCGTAAGGAACTGCAACCACTACGGTATCGCCGGGTATTACGCGAAAATGGCGGTAAATGAAGACCTTATGGGCGGCAGCTCCACGAATACGGAGGCAATAGCCATTCCGACTTTCGGGAAGCAGCCCATGCTCGGCACCAGCCCGCTGGCGCTTGGCATGCCCGCGGACCCTTACGATTTCCTTTTTGACTGTGCCACGACGGTCGTGCCCCGGGGAAAAATAGAGATCTACGGCAAGCGCGGGCTTCCCCTCAAACCCGGCTGGGCGGCCGACGAAAACGGCAAAAGCTGCCTTGACGCAGGGCATGTGCTGGAAAACATCAACAAAAAAGCTTTCGGCGGCATCTTTCCCATAGGCGGGGAATCGGTGCTCACCGGATCCCACAAGGGCTACGGCTTAGGCATAATCGCCGAGATATTCACAGGTATCCTTTCGGGCGGAGACACGTCGCCGCATGTAAAGAACGGGGGCATGGGCGACACCAGCTTTGGCTTTTTCGCTCTGGATTACGGCCTTTTCGGCGACAAGGCGTCGATCCGCGCCCGCGTGTCCGCACTGCTGCAGGAGCTGCGCGACAGCGCCAAGGCGGAGGGGCACGACCGCATATACACGCACGGTGAACTCGAGATGATCTCCCATGACGAAAAACTGAAAAGCGGCATACCCGCCGGCGACAGGACCGTGGAGGAACTGATCAGCATCGGAAAGGATATGGGCCTCAACTACGCGGACTATGTGCGGGAAGTATCCTGACCTTACGGAAATAACCGGACCGGGGCTTGCCGACAGGGATCGAAACCGGGGATAGCGGCTTTAATGGAAGAATGAGTATGGATAGACCGGCTGTCAGGTATATGGGCTGCAAGAAAAAGCGGATAAGCACGGTGAGCGCGCTGCATTACGTGCGGCTGGTTTACCGCTGCGTGCTGTTCATACTGCTGCTGCTCAACTATATCTGGATGCGGATACAAAGCAGCGGTGAGCTCGTGAAAGGGCTGGACGAGCACCCGGCGATACTTATCGTGACGTGGATAGTCTTTGCCGCAGAGATGATACTGCGTTTCTTCCCGTCCAAATACGAAAGCCCGGGATGCCAGAAGCAGTTTGCCCGCAATTACATAAAAACCGGCAGCACGGATATAGATATCCCAGACAACAACGCCGCGGTGCTGGTAGCGCTGATCTGGATAGTATTCAACGGCATTTTCGGCGCGCTGAATATGCTGGACATACTGGATGACGGGATAATGGTGCTGCTGTGCGGTTTTTATTCCGTGTGCGACATGATCTGCATACTGTTCTTCTGCCCGTTCCAATCCTGGTTCATGAAAAACAAGTGCTGCAGCTCGTGCCGTATATACAACTGGGATTACGCCATGATGTTTACGCCTCTGTTCTTTGTGCGCCGCGGCTATTACTGGAGCCTGCTGGCGCTGTCCATCGCGCTGCTGCTGCGCTGGGAGATCACGTTTTACAGGCACCCCGAGCGCTTTTCGGAAAAGACGAACGAATACCTCAAATGCAAGAACTGTACGGAAAGGTTATGCTCGCACAAAAAGCAGCTGAATACGCTGTGGAAGCAGATAGAAAACTATACGCAGGAAAGGCTCAAGCGTTTAAGAAAGCCGTGACGCGGACGAAGCGCGGGCACGGGCGCAGGAAACGCTCCGGCACGTCCGCAAGCGCTTGCGGCGCTTAGGAAGAGGGAAATATGAACGTAATGAAGCTTTTTTCCCTGGAAGGCAGGGTCGCTATCGTAACGGGCGGGCGCGGCTTGTACGGCTCAGCCATATCGGAGGGGCTTTGCGAAGCCGGCGCGACGGTAGTTATAGCTTCCCGAAATTCGGAGAAATGTGAAGAATACGCCTCCTCGCTTCGCCAAAAAGGGCTAAGCGCCTGGGGCATGGCTCTGGATCTGGCGGACGATCTTTCAATAGACCGTTTGGTAGACGATGTCGTCAGCCGCTTCGGCAGGATAGACGTGCTCGTCAACAACGCGGTGGACCGCAGCAAAATGGTCTCGTTGAACGACGCGACGCGGGAGATACTGCAAAGCTCTGCCAGCGTGAACCTGAACGGGCAGATACTGCTCTCGCAGAAGTGCCTGACGTATTTCGTAAAGCAGAAAAAGGGCAATATAATCAATATCAGCTCCATGCGCGGGCTGGACTGTCCGCACTTCCCGTTTTATCCTCCCGAATACGGGGATCAGCCGGTGAACTACACCACGGAAAAATGGGCCCTGGTGGGGCTTACCAAATATATGGCGGGCCGTTACGGCAGGGACGGCATACGGGTAAACTGTATCTGTCCCGGCGGCTACAACGGCGATCAACCCGCAGCGAGGGTGGCGGACGACGCGCCGTTTACCAGGGCGTATAAGGAGAACTGCCCGCTGGGGGACTGGGCGCATTACGACGACATCAAAGGGCCGGTGGTCTTTCTGGCTTCCGAAGCTTCCGCGTATGTGACCGGCGCAACGCTGGTGATGGACGGCGGGTGGACGATCTGGTAAGGCGGCGGCATGAGCGGATACAACGTGTAATCGGACAGAAAGCGGGATAAGGTAGTGAAATACACAAGATCGGGCGGTTTGGATATATCCCTGTTTTCCCTTGGAACGGTGCAGCTGGGCATGGACTACGGGATAAACAACCCACAGGGCATGCCCGGCCGCGAGGCATCGTTTAAGATACTTGACACCGCTTTGCAGCTTGGCGTGAACAGCCTGGACACCGCGGTAGGCTACGGGGATTCCGAGCGGCTGATAGGCGAGTGGCTCGAAAGGGTACCGCCTGCCGCCCGGCCGCTCATCACTACCAAAGTCGACAGGCTGGATACAAGCTCCGGGGCCACGCTGAGGGCGTCTTTGCGTGACAGCGCGGAGGTCTCCCGTAAAAGGCTGGGCCTTGAGCGGATACCGCTGCTGATGGTGCACAACTTCGAGCAGTACGCGCAGGCGCCTGACGAGGTACGCAGGGCTTTTGAGGAGCTGCGCGCCGAAGGCCTTATAGAACGCTGGGGCATTTCTGCCTACAGCCGCCACGATTACCGCATGCTGGCAGATTCAGGCGCTGATGCCGTGCAGGTGCCCCAGAACGTGTTTGACTGGAGGCAGATCACAGGCGGAGGCTGGGACGCCCTGGTGCGCAGCCGAAAAATCATATTCGTGCGCAGCGTGTTTTTGCAGGGGCTCGTGTTCATGGAGCCGGAGAGTCTGCCCGAACAGATGCGGCACGCTGCCCCGGTCCTCAGGTCATTTTGCGATATATGCCGGGAATTTGCCA
>JAFZLE010000390.1 GCA_017551645.1 Clostridia bacterium
AAAGGGGCATCGTCGTGCTGTGTCCGCATGAGAAGGAATGGGAGACTGTTGCCGCGCAGACGATCTGCTGTCTGAAAGAGGCTTTCGGACCGAACGCGGAGGACATACGGCATGTGGGCAGCACCTCCGTAAAAACCATCTGCGCCAAGCTCATTATCGACATCGCGGTGCACGCCCGGGATTTTTACTGGTTCATACGGGAAAAGGACTCGCTTCTGCCGTACGGACTGCAATTTCGCGGGGAAGACGTTGAAAGGGAGATACTGTATGTGATCGACGAAGGCGATTTCATCACGCACCACATACATATCTGCCGTCCGGGTAGTGACGAATGGAAAAACAACCTGCGGTTCAGCGGTTACCTTAATGCCGACCCGGAGGCGGCCAGGGAAAATGAAGAAAAGAAAAAGCAGCTCGCGGAGAAATACGCCTTTGACAGGCCGTCTTACACGAAGGGCAAGGAAAACCTGATAGAAAGGCTGCTCGCTGAAGCGGCTCAATGGGAGAAAACAAGATGAAAAAAGTTTTTGCTGCCGTGCTTGCGGCCGCGCTGTGCGTTTGCCTGTGCGCCTGCGGAAATAAGAACGAGAGCGGGGGATACATCATAAAAGTGACGGACGAACAGGGCAGGGGAGTCGCATCCGTAAAGCTCGACATCTGCACCGATAACACCTGTACCCTGTTCACGACTGACGAAAACGGGGAAATTAAGCCGGGGATACAGCCCGGCGATTATACCGTGCATCTGCTGAAACTGCCGGAAGGATATTCAAAAGATGCGCTGGAAAACGAATACAAACTGACAGCAATTGATAATAAGCTTGAAATCAAACTGAATGAATAGGCTCTGTCTATTCGATACGGTATTTCTCAAACGCCTTCATGAACGCCAGGATACGGCCTTGTTTGCCAGTCATCCAGGCGTATTTTCCTATCTGCGTGCGTATCTTGAATATGCCTGCCTTGACGGTCGTGTCGACCCATTCCCGTATCTCATCGTCTGACATATTGGTCACCTTCCAGGCGTACAGCAGCCAGTCGAAGGGTATATCCAGCATTTCGCTGACGTCGTCAAGAGTGAGCTTTTCGGAAACGGAAGGCTGAAAGCGCGTGATCTTCGCGAATCTCAGGTGCGAAAGATGCGCCTTTGAGAGCCCCTCACAGTGCAAAAACCTGTAGCTGCCTGTGGAGCGGGCGGAATAATACCTGTCCCAGAAAGGCGTTACGAATTCCTCCCAGAGCTTGGGGGGAATGAGCGCGGCAAAGTCGTCGCATAGGTAGGAACCGAAGGATGAGACGGGTTCCTGCCCGTTCATGCGGCTTGACCAGAAGCAGAAGTCTATGATGCTCTCGTTGAGCAGACCGAAAAACTCCCGTGTTTTCTCGGGTTCCTCATACATGTCAACAAACACATCCTGCCCGCGCATAAGTACGGCTGAGGTCACGACACCCTCAAAACCGTAGCCGCTGAGCGGAGGAATGTTCCGGGACGGGAAACGCTTTTGCAGATACCGGTTGACTTCGATATAATGCCTGCACATCTCATGCGCGCCGAAGTCCGTTCCGCGTGCCTGTTTGATTATATACAGCGCTTCGTCGATATCTTTAGCGAAAGGCTTGATGTTGGGCTCCGAGTCTTCCAAAAGCGTGTAGGGCGCGCCTATGCTGACAAGGTGCCCGTATGACAGGGGGGCTGCTCCGGGAACGCGTGTGGGGCAATATGCGCCAAAATACGCCTGCAGTGCATCTTCAGATGCCTGCCAGGCGTCAGCGCATTTTTCGGCGTCCATATAGAATTGCTTTTCCGTGATGCCGGCGATATAGGGGATAAGGTCGTGGTATATCTCCACGACCGGATAGATCTCCCTGCCGGCGTAAACGTATTTCATCGGTCTTTCGTGCGTAAGCTTCCAAACGTGTTATTCTGCCGGGATATCGACTTTTTTTCTGGTTTTATAGGACTCATGAATGGCGTTAAGTATGAGCACGGGCTTGAGCAGGTCTTTATACGCGTGGGGACGCTCGCCGCTTAATACCATGGTCTTGAATTCCATGAGCTCCTGCTTGAAGCAATCGCCCAGGTCGTGGGTGTAGACGCTTTTGCACTCTTTGTCGCTGTAGGCGGTGATGGTGTAGCCGTAGGAAGACGTATACTGCGCCATCACGTCGAACTCGCCGTAATCGAATATAGCGCTCACACGGTTTTTAGTCTCGTCGGGGCAGAAAGCGGTAACGGCTTTTACGTCAAAACCGAACACGGTCAGCATCATTTCCAGCAAATGCTGGCTGTAGAAGAAGAAGCCCGCATAGTCGTTTACCATATTTATGGGAGCACCCACGTATCCGCCCACGATTTTGCTTTCGTCGGCAAACTCCTTTATGGGCTTAAGGTCCCGCAGGAACTTTAAGCAGGAGCCGCCGCACAGCAGTGCGCCGCTTTTTTCAGCCTCTGATATGAGCTCCCGCGCGTAGGCTTCCTTTACAGTGAAAGGCTTGTCGATAAACGCCGCGGCGCCGCTTTTAACATAGGGGAGCGCGTATTCCCAGTGGTGGTCGCCGTGCCGTGCGGTGACCAGTATGCCGTCTACTTCGCCCAGGAACTCGTGGGGATCTGAGGCGACACGCTTTACGTAACCCGCTCTTACGAGACGGTCGTTGGAAACGGGATCGTATCCGTATACGCCCACAAGCTCAAGGTCAGAGAAATCGGGATCCGTATTGATGAATTTGGCAAACGCGAAGGCGTGGGAGTTCTCGGTGCCGAGTATAGCAAGCTTCATAGATTCAAGCCTCCTTTTGTCAGGCGAATACGGTAAGCGGGGTCTGGGCGTGGATCTTGTCGATCACCTTAAGCTGTATGAGTACCTGCTCGGGCGTGATCTCCATGGGCCTGCCTTCCGTAAGGGCGTAGTAGATCATGTCGTAATAATCGCGCACGGCGGCGTTGAACGCGCCGGTCTCAACCTCGATCTTCTTTTCAATGAATTCCAGTTTCTCGGTGTAGTAGGAAGGCGTGCCGTCAGGCTTGCATAAGGGCTCCATTATCTGGGCGCGGGGAGCGAGATGCGACTTGTCCACGTATTTGTATTCCACGCTTCCCAATGTCGCGCGCAGGCAGCCTTCGCTGCCCATGATCTTATACAGAT
>JAFZLE010000391.1 GCA_017551645.1 Clostridia bacterium
ACTCTTTATGAAAGCGGGAATAACGGTGCTGGGCGGCGGTATCATGCGCGCGCGGGGGAAGAGTTTTGAGGAGAACTGCCAGAAAGCGAGGAACAGGCAGACGGAGATGACCGCGCAGATAAAGTCCGCGTAATTTGCTTTTCCGGCAGTGAGGGAGACGCTGTTTTTTTCAAAAAGCTTCATGTCATCCCCTCCTTAATAGCCGTTCCAGCAGCCCCAGCAGCGCGGAAAACAATGCGCCGCTCACGCCTATGACCAGCATGGCGACAAGAATATACGATGGATTGGAATTCATGCGGTTGGTCTGTATCATGAATCCGAGCCCTTGCTGCGCGGCCAGCATTTCCGCGGCTACCAGCGTGGCCCAGGATGTGGAAAGCGCGGTGCGCAGCCCCGTGAACAGCTGGGGCATGGCAGAGGGGATGGCGACAAAAAACAACTGTTTCGTTCTTCCCGCGCCGAAGGACTGCGCCAAAGTCAGAAGGCCCTCACTGGTCTGGCTTATGCCGCTGCAGGCGTTGAGCACGCAGGGCATCAGAGTGGCGAAAAAGATTATGAATACCTTGCCTTCCTGCCCTATGCCGAACAGTATCAGGACCACGGGCAGCCAGCCAACGGGGGGAATGGGCCGCAAAAGATCGAAAATCGGGCGCAGAAAACGCCTGGTCCACTTGCTCCAACCCATAAGGATGCCCAGAGGCATGCCTGTGAGTACGCCCAGAGCATAGCCTTTAAGCACCAAAATGACGCTGGCCGCAGCATGCTGCGGCAGCGTCGCCCCGTCGGATCTTTTGCTGGTGAGCTTGAATATGAATGCCTCGAATACCTTAGCGGGCCCGGGCAACAGCAGAGGGGAGGTCAGGTGCCAGACGTCGGCAGCAAGATGCCACACCAGCACGAAACCTCCCAGCACAAGGATAGAAACCAGATGGAACAGTAAGTTTTTCTTCACTGGATTATTCGGCGGAGATACCTGCGGCTTCGTAAAGCAGGTCGCTGCGGATGTTCTGCTTTACGGCGTCGGTCTGCCACTGCTCGATCATGTCGAGATCCTGCATGAATAAGGCGGTATCGATGAGAGACTCGCCCACGGGCACCTGCACGGCTTCCGCCAGAGTGAGCAGAGGCTTCTGGTTCTGGATCTCGTCCATTATGGCCTCGTCGCTGGCGGAATAGCCCATGTGGGCGTAATACTCCTTAAGCCACTTGGCGGCAAGTTCTTCGTCATTGATAAAGTCTTCCTGCGCGCGGTAGATGACTTTGAGGGCTTTTATGACGGCTTCGGTCTTGTTGTCGCAGGCGGAAGCTGCGCACACAAGGTTCTCGTACATGGGAGCCACGATGGCGGGGTCGCCCAAAGACACGTAACCGTTCTGCTTCGCGTCATATACGTTGGGGTTCTGCATGGCGCAGATGTCGCCGTCTCCCAGCTCGAAAGCGGCGGAAGCCTGGGGATACTGTATGGCGACGTACTTGACGTCATCTATGCTCAGCCCCAGGTAGTTGAGATAGCCGATTATAAGATAGTGGGCGTAGGTGCCGGAGGGGCCCATGACAGTCATACCCCTGACCAGCTCCGCGCTGCCGTATACGCCGTTTTCGTCCTGAACCGCGAGCAGCGGGCTGTCGGGCCTGACCATAAGGTTCACGGCCACCTGCTTGGCGTTCTGCGCGATAACGAACGCGCCGAACTTGCCTACGGCGTGCACTGCCGCGGGGCCCATGTCCGCCAGCTCAAGCTCGCCCACGGCGAAGCTCTCGTTCATGGGAGCGCCGGAAGCGAACTCCTGTATGACAAAGTCGATGCCTTCCTCGGTGTCGTATCCCATCTTGTCCGCGTAGTAAATGGCGGCGGAATAGTAACTGGCCAGCACGCCCACGTCCAGTTTGACGGGCGCTTCACCAAAAGCGCAGACGGATAAGACCAGCATGAGGGTTACGATCAGGCTTATAAGCTTCTTCATGGATGACACCTCCGTTTTTATTGGTACTATTGTAACACAACGGGCCGTAAAGTCAACCGGAAACGCCAAAAAGATTTGGATTCCAAGGTTGAAAAAAGCGCCTGCTTACGATATAATCAACAAAAAAACATGGAGATCGTCATGCAGTATCAGAGTGATATAGAGATCGCCCAAAGCGCGCGGTTAAGGCCCATCGGGGAAATCGCCGCGAAACTGGGCATACCCGAGGACGCACTGGAGCTTTACGGCAGATATAAAGCCAAAATAGATATAAACAGGCTGCCGGCACGAAAAGGCAGACCCGGAAAACTGGTGCTTGTGACCGCCATAACTCCCACCGCGGCAGGCGAGGGCAAGACTACCACCAGCGTAGGGCTTGCAGACGGACTGAGCTTCATAGGCAAGCGCGCGGCAGCCGCGCTGAGGGAGCCCAGCTTGGGCCCGGTTTTCGGCGTAAAAGGAGGCGCCGCGGGCGGCGGCAGGGCGCAGCTGCTGCCTATGGAGGATATAAACCTGCACTTTACCGGCGATTTCCACGCAATAGGCGCTGCGAACAACCTGCTGGCGGCGATGGTAGACAACCATATCCAGCAGGGCAACGGGTTAGGCATCGACCCGCGCCGCATCTGCTGGAGGCGGGCGGTGGACATGAACGACCGCCAGCTGAGAAACATTGTCAGCGGCTTGGGCGGCAAGGCAAACGGAGTGCCAAGGGAAGACGGGTTCGACATCACCGTTGCGTCCGAAGTCATGGCCGTACTGTGCCTGGCTGATTCCATTTCTGACCTTAAGGCGCGTCTGGGCAGGATGGTGGTAGCATATACATATGACTCGAGACCCGTGACCTGCGCGGACTTAAAGGCTGACGGCGCCATGACCGTGCTGCTTAAGGACGCGATAAAGCCGAATCTGGTGCAGACGATAGAGGGTACGCCCGCGTTCGTGCACGGCGGGCCTTTCGCGAATATCGCCCACGGCTGCTCGTCGGTTATAGCCACAAGGCTTTCCATGAGCGTAGCCGATTATACGGTCACGGAAGCGGGCTTCGGCGCTGACCTGGGCGCGGAAAAATTCCTGGACATAAAGTGCAGGGCGGCAGGCATAAAACCGGAC
>JAFZLE010000392.1 GCA_017551645.1 Clostridia bacterium
ACCTGGCCGGCACCGACCACTGCCCCGGATTCGCATCCGCGGCCAAGTACATCGCCACTTCCATCGAAGAAGTCTACCGTGACTGCCATGTCTACGACAAAGGCATGATCACCATAGTAGAGTGTATGGGCCGTCACGCCGGCTGGCTGACCGGTGCCGCCGCTCTGGCCGGTCTCACCGGAAACGGGCCCGACCTGGTATATCTGCCCGAAGTCGACTTTGACATGGATAAGTTCATCGAGAAAGTCAAGGACATCTACGCCCGCAACAAGAACGTGCTGGTCGCTGTCAGCGAAGGCATTCACGACAAGGACGGCCAGTTTATCGTAGAGTACGCGGTGAAGGACGCTGCGGTAGATGCGTTCGGCCACAAGCAGCTGGGCGGCCTGGCAGCTTTCCTGGCCAACGAGTGCAAGAACGCTACCGGCGCCAAGGTGCGCGGAATCGAGCTCAGCCTGCTTCAAAGGTGCGCCGCCCACTGCGCTTCCAATACCGACATAGAGGAAAGCTTCATGGCGGGCCAGGCAGCCGCGAACAGCGCCATCGCCGGTGTGACCGACAAGATGGTCGGTTTCGTGTGCAGCCGTGAGAACGGTCAGTACAAGTGCGAGACCAAGCTGTTTGACCTGACTGTTGTGGCCAATGCCGAGAAGAAAGTGCCCAGGGAGTGGATCAACGAGGAAGGCGACAACGTAAACGAGAAGTTCATTGAGTACGCGCTGCCCCTGATCCAGGGCCAGACCAAGCTTACTTACGAAAACGGACTGCCCAGGTTTGTGAACCTCAGAAAAGTAAAGGCTGAGGCGTAATAAGAGTATCGGCACGCTCCGCGTTGATAAAGGCGCGGAGCGTGTTTGCGTAAGAGGTTGAAATGATAACCACCGTAAGAATCGATACCATAGACGGAGTGCTGGACCTTATAAGCGACCAGAAGCGGAACGAAAGCATAAACCGCTTAAGGAGCGATTATTATTACCGCGGACAGCCGGATGCCAGGTTCAGGTTAAACACCAGCCTGAACCGTACCTGCGGAACAAAAAGTTTGGAGTTGGAGCCCAGCATACTGCGGTATTTCACCAAATATGCCAGTATAGAAGACCCGACACTGAACGAATCCATCTGGAAGCAGATGATAGTAGGTCAGCATTACGGTCTGCCCACCAGGCTTATGGACTGGACGCGTTCGCCGCTCGTGGCGCTGCATTTTGCCGTAAATGAGGGAAATCTGTCCAAAATGGACAGGCGCGACTGCGCGGTATGGCGGATGTCGGTAGACGATATGAACAGGACTCTCCCGGACAGATACAAACGCCGGCTGGAAGAGACCAAAACGTCGACTTTCTCGGTAGATATGCTGACCGAGCTCGCCGGCAGCCTGTCACGCTATGACGAGGACATGGGTGATGAGACGATGGTCACGTTGGAGCCGCCCTCGATCTCCCAGAGGATAATAAACCAATACTCTTTCTTTTCCGTGATCCCATCCGGGATAAGGGACATAGAAGCGTTTTTTGACAGCCATACATCACTGACGGTCAAGTATGTGATAGCCAAGGAGATCCGTTGGGACATACGCGACCTGCTGGACCAGATGAACATAAACGAGCGGATAATCTATCCCGGCCTGGACGGCCTGAGCAGATGGATAGCCAGGCACTATTACGTGAGAGAAGAATAAAAATAAAGAAAACGGACGCGGTCGACCGCGTCCGTCCTGTTTTTACGCCTTTAAGATTCCACGTTGAATTTGAACAGCTCGATGGTAAAGTCTATATATCCTACGCCTTTGATGTCGTCCAGAGTCCGGGCGTCGTCAAGGCCTTCGCTGCGGTAAACTTTAACATCTATCGTGTCGCCGTATTCGTGGGCAGCAAGCACCTCGCGGATCACGTCGAAGCTCGAGGCTATCTGGCCGTCGATCTCAACGATGATATCGTTGTGTTTGAGACCGTCGCCGATATCCTGCGCGGCGGAGGAGCCTTCCTTGACCTTGGCCAGAGCAGCGGGACTGCCTTCCTGCACTTCGTCCAGCATCATTCCGGAAGGAAGCTTTCCGGCGTACACGGCGTAATAGTTGTTCTGGTTTACCATGGCTCCGGTCACGCCGAGCATGGGCTTGTCAGTGGTGACAGAAGCAGCGGTATCGTCCTTGGGCTTGCTCTCGGTCACAGGAGCGTTCACGCTGCCGGTGAGCACCTTGACGATGGCTTCGGAAATGATGGGCTTCGCGGTGTTGATCGGAATTGCGAGGCCGATGCCTTCAACACTGGCGCGGTTGTAGGAACCGGAGGACATCTTCATGCTGGGAACGCCCATGAGCTGGCCCAGAGTGTTGAACAGTCCGCCGCCGGAGTTGCCTTCGTTGATGGCAGCGTCGGTCTGGATCATGGTATTGACGTTCTCGGTCTTGAGGCCGTAACGGTCGGTGATGGTCTCAGAAGCGATCTCCCTGTCAAGCGCGGAGATGATGCCTACGGTCACGGTGCCTTTAAGCTCCTCAGTAAGGGGATTGCCTACGCACATTACCCACTCGCCGACCTGGAGCTGCTCGCTGTCGCCCAAGGGGACAGGGTCCGCGTTAAGGTCAGCCGCATACACTACCGCTAGGTCTTTGGCTTCGTCGTAGCTTACCAGTATACATTCATACTCATTCTCGTCGCCCAGCACGCTGATGGTCAGACGGGTGGCGCTTTCCACCACATGATAGTTGGTGAGCACCAGCCCGTCGTATACCACTACGCCGCTGCCGGTCGCCGCCAGGCGCTCCACGGTCTGGGTAGAACGGTTGCCTCTGTTGCCGTAACCGAAGCCGAATCCATAGGAGTTGCCGTAACTGGAGTAGGAATAATTCTGGTAATTGTTTATGCCGACGACACTCTTCTGAACGCTGTCTATCACGCCTATAAAGGGGCTGGAGATCTGGGATTTGTCGGTAGTGGTCTCGGTGACCTGCTTTGCGATCTGGGTGGCTTCGTCATTCGTCAAAGCTCCGGCATAGAAAGCGCCCAGCATAAGAGCAAGCACCATTACGACCGCTAAAATCTTTTTTTTCATAATCAAATACCTCCGTATTGTTTTTCTGTTTTATATATTTGCACGGGTCTTGCCCGGAAATATCAGTCCGCTTCCGGCGGAGTCAAGCTGTCCCAGAAAGCATTGTCCAAAGTATATTCGGCGCCGCGGTATATCTTTTCATACTCTGCCTGGAATGTGCTTTCCTTCGCGGCGTAAAGCGCCTGTTCGCAGGCGAGCCGGTACTCATCCGTGTCGTCGTCAGATATGCTGCGCAGCACGAACAAACCAAGCTCGGTCTCGATAACATCCGAAACGCCGCCTTCGGGCAAGGCGTTGACGACCCGAGTCAAATTGCCGTCGATGCCCGAAAGGTCAAGTATTCCGCACTCCACGTCAGGCACGAGTTTCACTGCCTGGTTGTAATCGCCTTCAAACCGGGAAAGCGAGGTGAGCAGGCGGGAATACTCGATCTTTGCTTCATAGTTCTCGAAATATGCGCTGTAGGGGACGTACAGGTACTGTATCTGCCTGGAATAGTCGGATTCGTTTACTGTTTCCAGCACTGCCTCCGCGTCGATGTTCTGGATGCTCACAAGGGCTCCGTAGACCCTCTGGGAAAGCTCGCGCGCCGCGAGAGCCTCAAACATTATCTCGGGATCCATATTTCTTTCGGAACTCATCGTTTCAGCAAGGGCTTTCAATTCGTTCAATTTGGCGTCATCTAAGCTGATACCAAGTTTCGCGGCGTCCGAACAAAGCATCGTCTGCATTACAAGGGACTTAAAGCCGTCTGCTTTCACTCTGTCGAAAACGGTCGAACCGTCTTCGTATTCCAAAGACCAGTAATCGATGCCTAAGGTGGAGGAGTAGTAGCGTACAGTTTCGTCGTAGGAGCTGAACGTAAGGAACATGCACGCTTTTACAAAGTCGCCGCAAAGCTCAGCACCGTTTACGGTCAGGGCCGGCTCTTCCGCAAAGCAAAAGCTGACAAGCGCAAACACGGCGACCACCGCGATCAGCTTTTTCATGCTCCTCACCTCCTCAATGTGCGTTCATTATATCCGGCAAAACATTAAGTTCCAATTGGGAAAATGCTTAACAATTCTTAAATCCCCCCAAATACTCCTTTGGGAGTTTTGACAAGCCCTTTTGCCTGTGCTACAATTTAGAAGGAGGTTGACCTATGGACGATAAGAGAAAGATACTTTTAGCGGACGACGACAAGGATATAAGAGAAGTCGGCAGGATACTGCTGGAAGGCGAGGGCTTTGAGGTGATCGAAGCCGCGGACGGAAAGCAGGCGCTGGACAAAGCCGCGGATGACATAGACTTATACATACTGGATGTTATGATGCCCGAAATGAACGGGTACAACGTGTGTAGAGAACTCAGAAA
>JAFZLE010000393.1 GCA_017551645.1 Clostridia bacterium
CATCTACTTTGTTTGTTCCGGTGACAGTATCTCCGGCTGCGGTTGTTTGGACATAAGTGACTATTTTATCGATCAATGATCTGTTCTCATAGAGAAAAGAAGGCTGCCGGACAGGCATAAAGCCATTCTGACGGCGGCGGTCTGATAAAACAAAGCATCAGTGAAGGAGCATATATGCAAACTATCGAGATTTTCGGCGAGAATTACTTCGGGCGCTGGGACAAGACGCGGGCGGCGTGCCGGGGCATAGTGATCGAGAACGGGCTGATGCTCATGTCCTACGCCTCGAAGGAAGACACCTGGATGATACCGGGCGGGGGCCTCGAGGCGGGGGAGACAAATGAAGAGTGCTGCGTCAGGGAAGTGGCGGAGGAGACGGGGCTGATAGTGGAGCCGTCCGGGCCGGTGCTGGAGATAGACGAGTACTACGAGGACTGCAAGTATATAAGCCTGTACTTCCTGTGCGAAAAAACGGGGGAGACGGGCGTAAAACTCACCGAGGGTGAAATAAAGGCGGGGCTGGAGCCCAGGTGGATCAGCGTGAAGGACGCGCTGGACATCTTCTCAAAGCACGCTTCCTACGCCGACACGGACGAGATGAAGCGGGGGCTGTATTTAAGGGAATTCACGGCGCTTGGCGCCATAACGCGCGCCTGACGGAGGTTTTTTGGTTATTATGTGGAAACTTGGCTGGATAGACGCAAACGACTACTCCTTCGACTGCATGCTCAGGATGGAGAGGTTCCAGATACGCTTCATACTGGAATATCTTGAGGACGCGGACGAGCCCCTTATGGCCGCCGCGCTGAAAGCCAATCCCAAGGTCAAATGGCTGTGGATGCAGAAGTGCCCGGAGTGCCGGGACAGGATCGAGGCGCTGGCCGCGTCCGCGCCGGAAGGCCTGACCCACGACGAGGTACGGGAGGCGGAGGCGGCGATAATCGGCGGGTACGAGGACTTCGTCATCTACACCACCCCGGAAGTGATGTACGAAAAGTGCGACTTCATACACGGCTGGAACGAAAACAGCCTGTACGAGATATGCGACCTTAATGGCAAACAGGCGCTGGACGTGGGCAGCGGCACGGGGCGGCTGGCCTTCGCGGCGGCGAAAAAGGCCGCGTTCGTGGTGGCGAGCGAGCCCGTGGACGCGCTGAGGGAGTTCATACGCGACCGTATCGCCCGGGAAGGCATCACCAATATGCGGGTGTGCGACGGGCTGTGCCACGAGCTTCCCTTTCCCGACAACAGCTTTGACGTAGTGATGAGCGGGCACGTGGTGGGGGACCTGTTCGAGCAGGAAGTAAAGGAACTGACCCGCGTGGCGAAAAACGGCGGCTGGCTGCTGGACGTGCCCGGCGACCAGCACCGTGTGACCCGCAGGAACGAACAGCTGCTCAAGGACGGTTGGGAGGAGCTCGCCTACACGGGCAGCTTCGGCCAGACCACGTACAGGTACAGGAAACAGGTGAGGAAGTAGCGGCGGCCTCAAGGCCGCCACAGCGGACATAGATCATTGGTCGGGGGCGGACGCTCCTGTAGCCGCCACGCCATTTTCGTCTGTGCCTGCGGTAAGCCCGCAACCTGTCCAGCTCAGGCTCCAGTCATACCAGACCGGATACCGGGCGGAAAGCGCCTTTGAAACTGAATCCACGGCGTCCCTGCGCACGTCACCGTCTGATATTTCCGCCAGCGCCGGCAGGACATCGGGCGAAAGATTCGCGAAATAGGACGTATCCAGCCGGGTGATCGCGCCGTTATTGAACGCCCTGACCTGATAGGCCGTCACGACGCGGTCCACATTTGCGAAGTTGAGCGCGATCCAGGTGCAAAGCGCCGTTACCGTAAGCACGGGGCAGATCCGCGCCTCGGGCTTTAAGCATTTGATGGCGCACGCGATCAGCGCGCACAGTATCATCAGCATGCCCCATAGCGTTATGAGCCTGAGCACGCTCATGCCGTAGGCCTGTATATAAAGCCTCATCCTGAAAAAGGCGGAATAATCGATCACGCCCGTGAGAAAGGTTATAACGGCGCATAATGCGCGAACGGTCCTGTTCCCGCCGCATAAGGACAGAAACGGGATTATAAGGCACAGTGTGAGCACCGCCAGCGCGACGAGCTGGAAGAAGCCGCTTCTGGCGTATTCCGCGTATCCCAGCGCCTGTATCTTTGACTGGGCCCCGAAAAACAGGTACGAAAACTGTATGTACGCGAATACCGCGTAGACCGTCCCCAGCATGAGCAGGATGGTTATCAGTGTGGCGTTTGCCGCCCTGGGGCTCTTCCTCTCATCTGCCTCAAAAGGCCTGCTCACAGCTGAGTAAACGAGCGAAAACAGGCACAGGGAAACGAAAACGGTGAGCAGGGCCCTGAATACGGACCCGAAGTCCAGCCGCCCGACAGACTCCAGGCTCCTGAGCACCACGGAGTCGAAGACCGCGTCCGCGCTGGACAACAGAAACAGCGCCAGCAGTATTATGGGCATGCCTATCAGCAGACCCGCAAGTATGTGCCTGACGGATTGCTTGTTCTTTTCCGCGGCCGCGCATTTCGCGGCTCTCGGCGGAAACAGGAAGTGCCTGAAGCAGGAAGGGATCACCTGCTTTATGCACAGCTTAAGGCCGCGGGCGGACAGCGCGGGAAAAGGTGCTGCCCCGGCCAAAGAGAACATGGCGCACACCGTCGTAAGCAGCAGGACCGGCAGATTCATCAGGCGGAGCGAGTCGTTCGCGAACCTCCCGTAGCAGACGCTGATAAGTACGGAACAGGCCAGCATAAACGCCCCGCCGCAGTTCCGCCTGATATCAAGGCGCTTTTTCGCGCGCGCCGCGAACAGGAAAGCAAGGGTCAGAACGCAGTGCGAAAGCGTGAGCCCGATGCCCGGCAAATGGTGCCTTACGGTGAAAGCATAGGGAAAATGGGCAAAAAAATAACACCCTGCGGCCAGAACGGCCGCCGCAAGGATACACCACTCCGCTTTGCGCCAGGAAACCCGGGGAACGGGAACGCTCCCGGTCCCGTCCTCCCATTCGGTCAGATCCAGGTCTGCCGCCGATCTATTCTCCATCCTGCTGTTCACCTTCCTCATATACAAGTATGTCCCCGGGCTGGCACGCCAGCGCTTTGCAGATCTCGTCAAGCGTTGAAAAGCGCACGGCTTTGGCCTTTCCGTTTTTAAGGATCGAAAGGTTCGCCATCGTTATGCCGACTTTCTGGCTGAGCTCGGTCACGCTCATCTTGCGGCGGGCAAGCATCACGTCCAGGTCTATACGGATCATATGCGTCACCTCAAACAGTCAGGTCGTTTTCTTCCTTGAGCCTGACCGCCCTGGCAAGCAGCTTGCTCAGCGCCCACGCGAGCAGCCCCAGGGCGAAACTGGCCATGGCGGCCAAAAGGAAGATCAGGTACGACGGGCCCAGGTGTATCGCGTACACGGCGGTGAGTAGAACGGGGAGCAGCACCCACAGCGCGCCCGCGACACACAGAAACAGCGCTATACGGCCCAGCCCCAGCGCGTTCTCGGCGCAGAAGGACCTGTCCTCGCGGATGCGCAGGCTGATGCGGAAGTACTCGTACATGGACGCGCAGTAAAACAGCCCTATAATCCAAAGATAGATGAGCGCGGGCCAGAACAGAAAAGCCAGTTCGGGATACAGAATGCGGCACTCATTCGCGGTGACCGGAGCGTAAAACAGGAAAAGCCCGGCGCCGCCGACAGTAGCCAGTGCTCCTGCGGATATAAGCATGGTAGAAACCTTGCGATGTTCCATTATGATCGCCTCCTTGTGATACGCATTATAGCACGCGCGATGACGATTGTCAATAATATTTTATCGAATATCGATAAATTATTATTGTGATCGTTTATACCGGAGGGCGGCGGTCATTTGTCATTGGTCAGGGGGACGAGAAGGGACGCGCCTGTAGCGGCGGCGTCCACGCCGCCACAGCGGACGGTGGTCGGCGGTCAGCGGTGACATTCCCACGGCAAATACTTTCATCGGAGACGGCGTATGACATTTGAGCTCAAGCCCGACTACGAGCAGTCGCGGGCGCGGTACATGGCGTTCTGGGAGAGGGAGATCATAGACCGCCCGCCCGTGTGCGTGACCCTGCCCAAACCGGAGGCAAAACCATTCACGGGCAGGAAGTACTCGTCTTATGAGGAAAAGTGGCTGGACATCGACGGGCGGATAGAGGAGATAGAGGCGGGGCTTGAAAACACCGAGTTTTTGTATGACGCTCTGCCCGTGGCGTGGCCCAACCTGGGCCCGGGCATCTTTTCCGCCTGGTGCGGCTGCCCCTACGAGTTCGGCAAAAGCACCGCGTGGGCGCATCCCGCGATAACGGACTGGGAAAAGGACTTTGAAGGCGCGCGGCTGGACATGGGCCATCCCCTGTTCGGGAAGCTGGTCGAGTTCACCCAAAAGCTGCTTTCCCGGGGCAGGGGCAGGTACATAGTTGGGCTCACGGACTTCCATCCCGGCGGCGACCACATAGCCGCGCTGAGGGGCGCGCAGACCCTGGCGGTGGACCTGCTGGAAGACCCGGACCGGGTCAAACAGGCGCTCGCCCGGGCGGAAGGGGAGTATTCCGCCGCCTACGGGGTGTTTTACCGCATGGTACACGGGGCAGGCATGCCCACCAC
>JAFZLE010000394.1 GCA_017551645.1 Clostridia bacterium
CCGAAGAACTGCCTGTGGATCTTCTGAACGACGAAGAATTCTGGGCTTTCGAAGGCAAAGCCGCCACCAGAAATTCCTCCGGCACCGTTATCAACCGCCTCGCCGGCAAGATCCCCAACCTGATCGGCGGCAGCGGTGACCTCGCCCCCTCCAACAAAACCTACATGAAGGGTCAGGGCGACTATTCTGCCGAGGACAGAAGCGGCAGGAACCTGCACTTCGGCGTTAGGGAACACGCCATGGCTTGCATCTGCGCCGGCATGAAACTGCACGGCGGCCTGAGGCCGTACTGCGGCACGTTCTTCGTATTCTCCGACTATATGAAGAACGCCATGAGGGTCGCTGCCATAATGAAGCTGCCCGTGACTTACGTGCTCACCCACGACTCCATAGGCGTAGGCGAAGACGGTCCCACTCATCAGCCCGTAGAACAGCTCGCGGGTCTAAGGGCCATTCCGGGCTTGGTAGTGTTCCGTCCCTGCGACAGCCACGAGGTCGCCGCGGGATGGTATGCCGCGCTTACACAGAAGAGGCCTGTTGCGCTTATCCTGTCCCGTCAGGACTGCCAGCTCAATGAAAAGAGCGGCAAGGATGCGCTCAAGGGCGGCTACATCATCTCCGACAGCAAGAAAAAGAATCCGGATTGCATACTTATCGCCTCCGGCAGCGAAGTCGAGGTGTGCGTAGCGGCTCAGGCACAGCTGAAAGAAGAAGGCATCGACGCCCGCGTGGTTTCCATGCCCAGCTTTGAGTTGTTCGACGAGCAGAGTGAGGAGTATAAGCAGAGCGTGCTGCCCAGCAAGGTGCGCGCCAGGGTCGCCGTAGAAGCGGGCGCCACTTTAGGATGGCATAAGTATGTAGGCCTTGACGGCAAAGTACTGGGCATAGACAGGTTCGGCCAGAGCGCTCCGTACAAGTTCCTGTTCAAGGAATACGGCTTCACTGCCGAGCACGTTTGCGAACTTGCCAAAGAAACGCTGAAGAAATAATTGATAACGCATCGTATGGGGGAGGATCCTTCCTCCCCCTGTCACTATATGAAAACTATTTATTTGGACAACGCTGCCACAACGCGGGTAAAACCCGAGATACTTGCCGAGTTACCAGAGGTAATCGGTGAGTGTTTTGGCAATCCTTCCAGCGTTCACTCAGAAGGCAGAAAAGCCCGAAAGATAATCGAAGACAGCCGGCGCAGCATATCTGAACTGCTGTGCTGCAAGCCTCAGGAGATTTATTTTACCTCCGGCGGCAGCGAGTCCGACACCTGGGCGCTGTACGCCTCGGCGCATTCACTAAAGCAAAACAAGCATACACTTATCACGAGCCAAACGGAGCACAAAGCGGTGCTGTCCTGCGCGTCCCGGCTGGAGAAGGAAGGCTTCAACGTAATATACCTTCCGGTCGACAATAACGGCGTCGTATCCGTCGAGTCTCTGTATAACGCGCTTAACGAAGACGTATTTCTCGTTTCGATAATGTCCGCAAACAATGAGACGGGCGTTATGCAGGATATACCCGCGCTGTCCAAAGCTGCGCATGAGATAGGCGCGATGTTCCATACGGACGCGGTACAGGGAATATACGATATAAAGTATAATCTGGCGGAAAGCGATATAGACATGCTTTCCCTGAGCGCGCATAAACTCCACGGTCTGAAGGGCTGCGGCGCGCTGTATATAAAACAGGGCGTCATACTGCCTTCTCTTATATACGGAGGAGCGCAGGAGCAGGGGAGACGCGCGGGCACAGAAAATTTTCCCGGCATATTCTCTCTTGGCTACGCCTGCAGGATAATAATGCGCGACCGGGATGCGATCATAGCCAAGAAACAAAAGCTGACACAGCTTTTTGAAGAAGAGATATCGTCTCAAATAAAAGATATCACTATAAATTCTGCTTCGGTACGTCGCGCAGCTGGAATATCGAACATATCGTTCCACGGAGTTGACGGAGAAGCGTTGATGCTGAATCTCGACCTTCGGGGCGTGTGTGCGTCCACCGGTTCCGCCTGCCTGAGCGGTTCGGTTGATCCGTCTCATGTGCTCATGGCAATGGGCATCGAGAAGACTACCGCCATAGGCTCGGTACGGTTTTCATTCAGCGATGACAACACACAGGAAGAAACCCTAATCGCTGTGGACATAATACGTGATACAGTAAATAAACTCAGGAACATGCATCATCGACAGACCTTAGAGGAGTTCAGACATGTTGGAATACCTGAAAATATCAGAAGAAGTTAAACAGGCGCTTTCCGAAAGCAAGCCCGTAGTTGCGCTGGAAAGCACCATAATATCCCACGGAATGCCCTACCCCAAGAACGTCGAGACCGCCCTGAATGTAGAAAATATCGTCAGGGAAAACGGCGCGGTGCCTGCGACCATCTGCATCATCAAAGGCAAACTGATCGTCGGCGCCAGTGCGGATGAGATCGAATATCTCGGCAAGACCGGCCTTAAAGTTACGAAAGCATCCAGAAGAGATCTTCCCATATTGATCTCAAAAGGCATGGACGGAGCCACCACCGTTGCTTCCACGATGATCGGTGCTCATCTCGCAGGCATTAAGGTATTTGCCACCGGAGGCGTAGGCGGTGTGCACAGGGGCGCGACAGAAACCATGGACATTTCCGCGGATCTGGATGAACTCTCCAATACTCCCGTTATGGTCGTGTGCGCCGGGTGCAAATCCATATTGGACCTGAAGCTGACTTTGGAGTACCTTGAAACCAAGGGCGTTCCGGTGATCGGTTACGGGACAGAAGAGCTTCCCGCGTTTTATACGGATAAAAGCGGCCTTAAAGTGGACTACAGGCTCGACACTCCCAAAGAAGTCGCTGACGCGTTCAGGTGCAAAATGGAGCTCGGGTTGAAAGGCGGCATGCTGGTCGCCAATCCCATACCTAGTGAGTTCGCGATGCCTTCCGACGTTGTCAACAAAGCAATCGAAACTGCCGTAAACGAAGCAAATGCGCTCGGTATAAAGGGCAAGGAGATAACGCCCTTCCTGCTGGACAAGATACAGAAACTCACCGGCGGCGAAAGCCTTGAAAGTAACATTAAACTGGTATATAATAATGCGAAGCTTGCTTCACTGATAGCAAAAGAACTCTGACATTGAGGTAACTCATGCGTACAAGGATAATCTCCGCACTGGTCTTCATAGCGCTGACTCTGTTCATGATCTGCTTTTCTCCGGAAACAAGGATACTGTTTTTTGTCGCGTGCTGTATATGCAGCTGCCATGAGATGAAAAACGCGCTCGATAAGCTCGAGCTGAAAGTACAGATATGGGCCGTGCATCTGGCCTGCGTGTGCGCCGCGATACTTATCTACTTTAATTTAAGCATTTATGTTTTCCCAGTTTATATCATAATCCTGCTTGCTCTGTTCGCCATACTTGTGCTTGGGCAGAAATTTAAAGTCAGGGACCTGTTCGCCACTTTCGGAGTGTGCGCGTACCCGCTTTCACCTCTTATGCTCGTGGTATATATTTCCACCGCCACGACGTCAGCAGGGGTGGATAAGTGGCCCATCGTGTTTTTGAGCGCGATCCTGCCTTCCATCATCAGCGATACCTTCGCCCTGTTCGGCGGCAGGCTCTTTGGCAAAACAAAGCTGGCACCGCATATCAGCCCCAACAAAACGGTCGAGGGTCTTATTTGCGGGCTCGTTACGGGAACACTTTCCGGATTCGGAGTATATTACATACTTAAGGCATTCTCTCTGGCCCTGATCCCGCTTTGGGCCGTTGTGCTGGCCGCCCTTATAAGCTCTGTTGCGGGCGCCATAGGGGACCTGGCCGCGTCCTGTATAAAGCGTGAGGCCGGTATAAAAGACTATTCAAATCTTATACCCGGGCACGGCGGTATGATGGACAGGATAGACAGCGAACTGTTCTCTATCCCTGCGGTTTATATACTCTACGCGTTGTTTATATAGCTCTGGCGCAATAACTTTACACAGACATTTTATTTGACAGCAGTGGTGTTGTGTTGTAGAATAAAATGTCTTTTTTGTGTATGGAGGATATATGCGCGTTATAATCGGCCTTGGAAATCCGGAGATCAAATATCTGAAAACCTACCATAACACGGGTTTTCGGGTGTTGGATAACCTTTCCGAGAAATTGGATATCTGGACAGACCGCAAGCAATGCAAGGCTTTGATCGGCGAAGGCCGTCATAACGGCGATAGAATCGTTGTGGTAAAACCATTGACATATATGAATCTGTCCGGCGAGGCTGTGCTTGGCGTGATGAACTGGTATAAGTGTTCTTCCGAGGACCTGCTAATAGTATACGACGATATCGATCTGGATAAAGGCGACATAAGGATCCGTCCCTCCGGCAGCGCTGGGACTCATAACGGCATGAGGGATATCGTATACAGGCTGGACACAATAAATATACCAAGGGTGAGAGTCGGCATAGGCAGACCCGCGGGACCGATCGACCTTAAGGATTACGTGCTTTCGCAGCCTTTTGGAAACGACAAACAGCTTATGGAAGATACGGAACGAATGGCTGCCTGCGTCATACTGGAGTATATCGAGGGCGGAATAGACCGTGCCAGGCAATATATAGGGAAACTGCATGAAAACAGAAAGCTCGATACTTGATCTTATAAAGCGGCTGGATTCTTACCGGCAGCTTAAATCGAGTGTCGAAATCTCCAACATAATAAGCGTCAGCGGCTTGGAAGAGTCGGCGGCTACAAGTGTAATATCCGCGCTTAAGCAGGATACCGGGCGCAGATTTATATGGATATGCGAAAATGAGCTTCTGGCCAGGAAAAGGGCGGAAGACTTTAACGCTTTGGGCATCTATTCCCGCGTGATACCGCATATAGATGTCACTTTCTTCAGCGCAGACGCCCAGAGCAAGGAGTTCAGTTACCAGCGTCTGGAAGTTATCGGCGACTTTATAAGCGGGAAGATCCAGGTACTGATCGTGCCCGCAGAATCGCTGCGCTACAAACAGATATCCCGGGAACGGTTTAAAAGCAATACCATTTCTCTGAACGTCGGGGATATAATTAAACCCGATACACTAATAGGGAAGCTTGTGAGCGCCGGATATGAGCGAATTGAACTTGTTGAGGGCAAGGGGCAGTGCTCCCTGCGCGGCGGTATACTTGACGTATATCCGGTAAATTCCGCAAACGCCCTTCGCGTGGAGTTCTTTGACGACGAAGTCGATTCCATAAGAGAATTCGACGTGCTTACGCAGCGTTCCATAACCCCCAGGAAATCTGCGGTCTTATATCCCGCAAGAGAGATACTTTTCACAAAAGACGAAGCGCTCGCGGCTGCGGACAAAATAGACAAAGCGATAAAAGACAGGAGCGATTCCCGTAACAAGCTGCGCCAGAAGGAATTGGAAAGGCAGTTCGGGCTCGAGCCGTATGACCAATTCGTAAAGCAGACAGAGACCGCAGACGAATCTGATCCGGAAAATACCGAAAAGGTTCCCTCCGACCGCAAGTCTTCGGGAATGACAGTAAGGTCCGCGCATGAGAGGCACTTTGGAGCTTTGTCAGACGCTCTCAGGAATGACGTATCGTTCAGCTGCGATTATTCGTTCCTGAGTCTGCTGTGCGACGACACTGAGCTGATTACGGATTATGACGCCTCAGCCGTTATCGTCATAGAACATTCCGACAGGATAAAGGAACGCCTGCGCAGCCTGTCTGAGGATTTTGTCATAAGCTATAAGGCGGCGCTTGAGAGGGGAGAAGCCTTCCCGTTTCAATCTGATATAAGCAACGATTATTCCGAGACTGTCAGATCCGTTTCCGCCCATCATATAATTACCATAGACCTGATGCTCAGAAGCAAGACTGATTTTCCGCCGCAGAAGCTTGTGAAGTTCAATGCGCTTTCTTCCGTGGGCTTCAACGGCAAAGTCAAAGAGCTTGCTTCTGAGATCCAGCGCATGAAACAACAGCAGGCATTTATATTGCTGCTTGCCGGCAGCGAGTCAAGGGGCGTCAGGCTCAGCAGGGAATTGGCCTCGGAAAATGTCATCGTTCCGTTTATGGAATCCGATACGCCCAGCCTTCAGCCTTCGGTTCCTGTGATACTTGCCTGCAATCTGTCCACAGGTTTCTCTTTGCCCGAGATCCCTCTGTGCGTATTCTCGGAAGACGACCTGTTCGGCAGGAAGAAGCAAAAGAAAAACACTCTGGGCGCTTCTCAGAGCAAAACTTCAGCTTTTATCCAGCTGAATATTGGCGATTATGTAGTGCATGAAAACCACGGTATCGGTCAATACCTGGGCACTGTGCGAATGACTGTCGACGGCAGGAGCAGGGATTTTCTCAACATAAGGTACGGCGGTACCGACAAGCTTTATGTGCCTACCGACCAGATGGACAGGGTGCAGAAGTATATTGGTTCCGAAGGTGAAGCCCCCAAGCTGAGCAGGCTGTCCGGAGGGGAATGGCAGAAGCAGAAATCCCGCGTCAGGAAAGCCATAAAGGAAATAGCCGGTGACCTTATAAAGCTTTATGCCCAGCGCACTTCCGCTCCCGGCTACGCGTTCTCGCCAGATACTCCCTGGCAGAAGGAATTTGAGGATACGTTCCAGTTTGAGGAAACGCCCGACCAGGTCGTAGCTACGGATGAAATAAAACGCGACATGGAGCAACCCCGCGTCATGGACAGGCTGCTTTGCGGCGACGTTGGTTACGGCAAGACCGAAGTAGCCTTGAGGGCTGTTTTCAAATGCGTCATGGAAGGCAAACAAGCCGTACTGCTTGCGCCTACAACCATACTTGTGCAGCAGCATTACGCCACGGCGCTCAACCGTTTTGGCTCCTTTCCCGTAAAGATAGACACGCTCAGCCGCTTTAAATCCGCCTCTGAACAGAAAGAAACCATAGCACGGCTAAAAAACGGCGAGATAGATTTTATTATCGGCACACACAGGCTGCTGGGCAAGGATATCGAGTACAAAGAC
>JAFZLE010000044.1 GCA_017551645.1 Clostridia bacterium
ATCCGCTTCTTCCCCCACCGGTATACTTATAAACAACCTGTCTGACAAAGCCAGCGAAAAAGCCGAAGAGATCAAGGTCCAGATGCATGAGGAATAGTTTATGAAGATCTACAATACCATGACCCGCAAAAAAGAAGAATTTGTCCCCCTGACGCCCGGCAAGGTAGGCATCTACGCCTGCGGTCCCACCGTGTACAACTTCTTCCATATAGGCAACGCCCGTCCCTTTATAGTGTTCGACGTGCTCAGGCGTTTTTTGCGCTCACAGGGTTATCAGGTCACTTTCGTTCAGAACTTTACGGACATCGACGACAAGCTCATCCACAGGGCTGCTGAGGAAGGCACCACCGTGCCCGAGATCGCCGAGAAATATATTAAAGAGTATTTTACAGACGCAGAAGGCCTCGGCATCGAGAAGGCGGACGTGCATCCCCGTGCCACAAAGCATATCGGCGAGATCATCGCCATGATAAAAAAACTGGAAGCCAAGGGCTACGCCTACAAGGCTGACAACGGCGATGTGTATTTTGACACCCAGGCATACTCCTCATACGGCCGCCTGTCCGGACAGAATCTGGACGAAAGGGAGGCGGGCGCCCGCATAGAAGTGGACGACGTAAAACGGCATCCCTACGACTTCGCCCTCTGGAAAGCTCAGAAGCCAGGCGAGCCCGCATGGAACAGTCCCTGGGGCATGGGCCGTCCCGGCTGGCACATAGAGTGCTCCGCCATGAGCACCAAGTATCTGGGCGAGACCTTCGACATACACTGCGGCGGTGTGGACCTTATCTTCCCTCACCACGAAAACGAGATCGCCCAGAGCGAATGCGCAACCGGCAAGCCCTTCGCCCGCTATTGGATGCACAACGGGCACATCAACGTGGACAATCGCAAGATGAGCAAATCTCTTGGCAACTTCCTGCTGGTAAGGGATATCTCAAAGGAATTTGACCTGGAAGTGGTGCGCATGTTCATGCTCTCCGCCCACTACAGGAGCCCCATAAACTACTCCCACGACCTGCTTCTGCAGGCACAGGCTTCTTTGGACAGGCTGTACACTGCCCGGAATTCCGCGCTGTTCGCGCTTGATCACGCCGAAGACAGACCTCTGAACGAAGCCGAGAACGAATTCCTGAAACGCTGCGACACCGCCGTAGCCGCATTTGACGAGGCTATGAACGACGACCTGAATACCGCAGACGCGATAGGCGCGATATTCGACTTCGTGCGCGAGCTCAACGTCATATCTTCCGCCAAAGCGCCCGCGAAAGCCGCACTTTCCAAAGGAGTCGATACCTTAAAGCGCATGACGGACGTGCTGGGCCTGCTCTCAAAGGAAGCCGACATTGCGCCCGAAGCGGTAAAGCAGCTGGTTGAAGCCCGCACTCAGGCCAAGAAAAACAAGGACTTTGCCCTTGCCGACAGCCTGAGACAGCAGGTGCTCGATCTGGGATATGTCATAGAAGACACTCCCAGCGGCGCAAAGATAAAGAAAGCATAAGAAAAAGCGGGGGCCGTCCCCCGCTTTTTTATTGTCTCTATTCGAACATCTCCAGCATAACTCCGCCGGGCATCTGCAGCGTATCTATCCTGCCAAGTATGTATTCAGGCGAGAATCCCCTCAGCACGTTCAGATCGCTCATAAGCAGCGCGCTCTCCCAGCTGCCGTCCGCATGAATGTAGCAAAGGCAGATGTGGTAATCGTACATGAGCCATACGATCATGCCGTTGCCGGTCTCTATGCCCATGTTGCCGCCCTGCTGTGTCAGAACGTAGGAAAGCTCGGCGTACTCTTTGCTGAATTGGCTGTTGATAAACATTGCCACCACTGCCAGCGCACACGCATCGTCAGAGGCGAAGGAATCCAGCGCCTCCGCCTGCTCGGCGGTCAAGGTGATAAGGGCGCCGCCTCTGATCTGGTAGGCGTCCAGCTTGGAAACGTCCCAGTAAGGGGCTGAATAGCCGATCTCGTTTTGTACGGCAGTGTCCACCATCATCTGTACGGTCTCGATGGCGAAAGCCTTAAGCTGCTCATTGGAAACTTGAGCTTGCGCGAACGCTGTCAGTATGCACAGGCAAATCAGCACACATATCAGTTTTTTCATATATTCCTCCCGTCTTTGGCGTTTCTTTTGTCGTCATTCCAACACGGATACCCAAATTGCAGTATACTCTCACACATCTTTTATCGCAAGCGTTATCCCTCAAATCAGTATCGATTAACATTTATTTAACGCAATTCATGTCACAAAAATGCTTCCCCATTCATTCGAATGGGGAAGCACAAACTCGGTGTTTTACAGCTGGGGGCCGGCGGGAACCAGCGCCTTGCCGGCTTCGTTGCCTTCGTACTTGGCGAAGTTCTTGATGAAGCGGCCTGCCAGGTCCTTGGCCTTCTCGTCCCACTGGGAAGGATCGGCGTAAGTGTCCCTGGGATCCAGTATGCCAGTGTCCACGCCCTTGAGCTGGGTGGGTACCTCAAAGTTGAAGTACGGGATCTTCTTGGTAGGCGCGTCGAGGATGTCGCCGTTAAGGATGGCGTCGATGATGCCGCGGGTATCCTTGATGGAGATGCGCTTGCCGGTGCCGTTCCAGCCGGTGTTGACCAGATAGGCCTTCGCGCCGGACACCTTCATCTTCTTGACCAGTTCCTCGGCATACTTGGTGGGATGCAGCTCCAGGAACGCCTGGCCGAAGCAAGCGGAGAAGGTGGGAGTGGGCTCGGTGATGCCGCGCTCGGTACCAGCCAGCTTGGCGGTGAAGCCGGACAGGAAGTAGTACTGGGTCTGCTCGGGAGTAA
>JAFZLE010000395.1 GCA_017551645.1 Clostridia bacterium
AGAAAAACTGATGGAGCGGTTTGAAAGCTTCATAGGCGTGGACTTCTTCACCGCGCTGTTCGTGCTGCTCAACACCATAATCATCTTTCTCGTGGCGAAAAAGTATCTGACCGGCCCGATAATGGGTCTGATCGAGAAACGCCAGAAGGAAGTGGACGAGTCCTACGCCCGCGCCAGGCAGGCGGAGGATGAGGCGGGCGCGCTCAAAAAGGAGTACGAGGGCAAGCTGGCGGAGGCGAAGCAGACCAGCGACCGGCTGGTCAGGGAAGCGCTGGACCAGGCGCGCCTGAGGGAAGACGAGATCGTGGCCCAGGCGAAAAGCGAGTCCGCCGCCATACTGGAAAAGGCGTACCGGGACATTGAGCTGGAAAAGAAGAAGGCCCGCAACGAGCTGAAGGACGAGATCTCCGGCATGGCGGTGAGCCTTGCCGAGAAGGTCACGGCTAAGGAGATAGACGCCGAGGACCACGCCCGGCTGATAGACGGCTTTATCTCGTCCCTGGAGAGTGACAGATGAACGCCGCGGGTGTGTACGCGGGCGCGCTGTACGAGCTGGCCAAAGAGGAAGGCTCCGCTAAGGCGCTCCTGCCCCAGCTGGAAGGCGTGAAGGCGCTGGTGGAGGAAAACCCCGGCTACGTAAAACTGATATCCTCGCCGGAGCTTCCCAAAGAGGAGCGCGTGGGCCTGCTGGACGAGGCGTTCGGGGGCAGGACGGACGAAAAGATACTCAACCTCATGAAGCTGCTGGCGGACAGGGGGCGCTTCAGGCTGCTGCCCGAAGTCATAAAGCGTTTCAGGCAGGAGTATCTGAAAGACAGCGGCATAATCGAAGCCCGGGCAGTCAGCGCGGTCGGCTTAAGCGACGACCAGCTTGAGCGCCTGAAGGCGGCGCTTGAAAAAAAGACGGGCAAAACGCTGCTTATCACGCAGAAGATCGACCCTTCCGTGCTGGGAGGCGTGCGCGTGGAAGCCGAGGGCGAGACGCTGGACGGCACCGTGGCGGGAGACATAAGGCATCTGGCTTCGGAGCTGGACGCTTTGACGGTATAGAAAGTGACGGGTAAGATGGAACTGAGAGCCGACGAGATAAGCAAGATAATAAAGGCGCAGATTCAAAGCTACGAAAAGCGGGTGGACGAAAGCCAGACGGGCCGCGTGCTCATGATAGGCGACGGCATCGCCCGGGCATCGGGGCTTGACGAGTGCGCGGTCAACGAACTGATCGAGTTTCCCACCGGCGTATACGGCATGGCCCTGAACCTTGAGGAGGACTTTGTGTCCATAGTCATGCTGGGCGACTCCGAGGGCATTCGCGAGGGCGACACGGTGAGGCGTACGGGGCGCGTGGTGAGCGTGCCCGCGGGCGAAGCGCTCATAGGCCGCGTGGTGGACGCGCTGGGCCAGCCCATAGACGGCAGGGGCCCCATCGAGGCTGCGGAATTCCGCCCCATAGAGCGGCCCGCGCCGGGCATCATCAAGCGCAAGGGCGTGAGCCAGCCTCTGCAGACGGGCATAAAGGCCATAGACAGCATGATACCCATAGGCCGGGGCCAGAGGGAGCTCATAATCGGCGACCGCCAGACGGGCAAGACCACCATAGCGCTGGACACGATCATAAACCAGAAAGGCCAGAACGTGATCTGCGTGTACGTGGCCATAGGCCAGAAGCGCTCCACGGTGGCACAGACGGTGAACATACTTTCAAAGGCGGGCTGCATGGACTATACCGTGGTGGTGAGCGCCACCGCCTCCGAGACAGCGCCGCTTCAGTACATTGCGCCCTATTCCGGCTGCGCCATGGGTGAGTACTTTATGGACAAAGGGCAGGACGTGCTGCTCATATACGACGACCTGTCCAAGCACGCGGTGGCGTACCGCGCGCTGTCCCTGCTAATCCGCCGTCCCCCCGGACGCGAGGCATATCCGGGCGACGTGTTCTACCTGCACAGCCGCCTGCTGGAAAGAGCGGCGCGCATCGCGCCCGATTACGGCGGAGGCTCGCTGACCGCGCTGCCCATAATCGAGACCCAGGCGGGCGACGTGTCTGCGTACATACCTACCAACGTCATCTCCATCACCGACGGGCAGATCTTCCTTGAGAGCGAAATGTTCCACTCCGGCATAATGCCTGCCGTGAACCCGGGCATCTCCGTGTCCCGAGTGGGCGGCGCTGCCCAGATAAAGGCCATGAAGAAAGTGGCGGGCTCACTGAAGCTGCTTTACAGCCAGTACCGTGAGCTCCAGGCCTTCGCCCAGTTCGGAAGCGACCTGGATAAGGATACCAGGCGCCGGCTGGACCAGGGCGAGCGCATTGTGGCGGTATTAAAGCAGGACCGCTCTGCCCCCGTTGACGTGGCGCACCAGGTGTGCATACTCTATGCGGTCATCCACAATTACCTTGAAAAAGTGGAGACGGCGCGGGTGCCCCAGTACGAAAAGGGCCTGTACGAGTTTATGGACGCCGGGTACTATCCCATCTTAAAGGGCATACGTGACACCGGCAGCATCGCAGACGAAGCCGCGCTTGACGCCGCGGTAAAGGAATACACCGAAAAATTCATCACCGAGAAACAGTGATCTCGGCAGACAGTGATACGGAAAGGAGGACGCGACGATGGCCGGCAACATGAAGGCGATCAAACTGCGCATAAAGAGCGTGAAGGGCACGAGCCAGATCACCCGCGCGATGGAACTGGTGGCGTCCTCCAAACTGGTAAGGGCGAAGGAAAGGGTGCTGAAAAGCCGCCCCTACTACGAGACGCTGTACTCCACTCTTAAGGACATAGTGGCGGGCGCCGACGATTTTTCTTCCCCGTTCTTGACCGAAAGGCCGGTAAAACGCGCCGCGTACCTAGTGATCGCGGGCGACAGGGGCCTGGCGGGCGGATACAACGCCAACGTGCTCAAGATGGCGGACGAGCTGATAAAACAGGACATCGGCGCGGGAGTGGAACCGACAGTGCTGCCCATAGGCAAAAAGGCGCTGGAGTACTTTGAGAAGCGCGGCAGGGACATATGGTCCCGGGCGTTTTTCCAGGCGGAAGCGCTCAAGGTGGGCGGCTGCTTCTCCATGGCCAAGGACATGTGCAAGGCGTACGCGAATGGAGAGACGGACAGGCTCATCCTGTGCTACACCCACTTCGACTCCATGCTCAGCCAGTCGCCCCGCAGCCTTGACCTGCTGCCGCTCACGCTGGACGCGCAGGCGGAAGGGCAGGGGCATACGCAGCTGTACGACACGGACGCCCAGAGCCTGTTTGCCGCCATCGTGCCCGAATACGTGGGCGGAATAATCTACGGCGCGCTGTGTGAAAGCGTCGTGAGCGAGCAGGGGGCGCGCCGCGCCGCCATGGAGGCGGCGGGCAAGAACGCCCAGGAAATGATAGAGCAGCTGAACCTTAAATACAACCGCGCGCGCCAGGGCGCGATCACCCAGGAGATCACTGAGATCGTGGCCGGCGCGGAAAGCTGACAAATACGGGTAATCATTCAGAAGGAGAAGGTAATCTGATGGCACGGGAAGGCAGGATCGCCCAGGTGGTTGGGCCTGTGGTGGATGTTCGCTTCGAGGAGGGAGAGCTTCCTCAGCTGCTTAACGCCGTAGAGATCGAGTTTGAGGGCAGAAAGATAACCGCCGAGGTGGCGCAGCACATAGGCGACAGCGTGGCGCGCTGCGTGGCGATGAGCGGCACCGAAGGCCTCAAGCGGGGCGTAAAGGCTGTCGATACCGGCAAGCCCATCTCCGTGCCCGTGGGCGACGGGGTGCTGGGCAGGATAATGAACCTGCTGGGCGAGCCTGTGGACGACCTGCCCGCTCCAGAAGCGGCGGAAAGGTGGCCCATACACCGTCCCGCGCCCGGATTTGACCAGCAGCTCTCTTCCACCGAGATACTGGAGACAGGCATCAAGGTCGTCGACCTTATCTGCCCCTACGCCAAGGGCGGCAAGATAGGCCTGTTCGGCGGCGCGGGCGTGGGCAAGACCGTGCTCATACAGGAGCTTATATACAACATCGCCACCGAGCACAACGGCTACAGCGTGTTCACCGGCGTGGGCGAGCGCACCCGCGAGGGCAACGACCTGTACTACGAGATGAAGGAATCCGGAGTGCTCAAAAACACCGCGCTGGTGTACGGCCAGATGAATGAGCCTCCGGGAGCGCGCATGCGCGTTGGCCTGGCGGGCCTGACCGTGGCGGAATACTTCCGCGACGTCAAAAAGCAGGACGTGCTTCTGTTCATAGACAACATCTTCCGCTTCACCCAGGCGGGCAGCGAAGTGTCCGCGCTGCTGGGGCGCATGCCCTCCGCCGTGGGTTACCAGCCCACGCTGGCCACCGAGATGGGCGCGCTGCAGGAGAGGATCACCTCCACCAAAAACGGCTCCATAACCTCCGTGCAGGCAGTATACGTGCCCGCGGACGACCTGACCGACCCCGCGCCCGCCACCACATTCGCCCATCTGGACGCCACCACCGTGCTGGACAGGGGCATCGCTTCCCTGGGCATCTACCCGGCGGTAGACCCCCTGGAATCCACCAGCCGCATACTGAGCCCCGACGTGGTGGGTTACGAGCACTACCGGGTGGCGAGGGACGTGCAGAGGATACTGCAAAGGTACAAGGAACTGCAGGACATCATAGCCATAATGGGCATGGACGAGCTGTCCGACGAGGACAAGCTCACCGTGTCCCGCGCCAGGAAGGTGCAGCGCTTCCTGTCCCAGCCTTTCCACGTGGCCAGCCAGTTCACGGGATACGAGGGCAAATATGTGCCGCTCAAGGATACCGTCAAGGGCTTCAAGGAGCTGGTCGACGGGCACCTGGATCACCTTCCCGAG
>JAFZLE010000396.1 GCA_017551645.1 Clostridia bacterium
ACCTTTATGGCCCTGATCATCATGATGGTGATACAGATCTACGCACTGGGCTTCAAGTACGCTTCTTACTCCGACTGGGGCGGCAACTGGCTTGTGAACGCGCTGAACGTACTGCGTTCCAATTCTTCCGTGGGCATGATCGCGCTGGGCATGACCTTCGTAATTATCACAGGCGGTATAGACCTGGCGGTGGGCTCAAACCTGGCGGGCGTCGCCACGGTGGTGATGGTGTGACTAGATATTTCCAAAGGCGGATTCCTGACCGGCGCGGGCATAACGGGCACGCCCAATTATCTTATCGCCATAGGCGCGGGACTTATCTGCGGCGCGCTGCTGGGGTTCATAACAGGCCTTGGCATAACCAAGGGCAGGATACCCCCGTTCATATTCACGCTGGGCATAATGAATATCGTGCGCTCTGCTGCCCAGTATTTCACCAAGGGCTACAAGCCCGAGGTCCCCAAGGAATTCCAGCTGCTGGCGAACAAGGATATAATAGGCGGGCAGATGCTCCTGCCCATAATCTACTGGCTGATACTTGCGGCGATAATGTACGTGATAAGCGAGCATACAGCCTTCGGCAGGCATATATACGCGGTGGGTTCCAACGAAAGGGCCAGCCGCTTAAGCGGCATTAACGTGGACAGAACGAAACTGATGGTCTACGTGCTTATGGGCGTGATAGTCGCCGTGGCAGCCATCACTTCGGTGGCCCGCTTAAGGGGCGTGGACGTAGCCAGTGCGGGCAGCGGGTATGAAATGAACGCCATAGCCGCCGTGGTAGTTGGCGGCACCTCCATGGCGGGCGGGCGCGGCAAGATACTGGGCACGGTGTTCGGTGTGCTGATAATCGGCATAATGAACAACCTGCTGGTGCTGGTGGGAATAGACGCGTTCCTGACTGACGCGTTTACAGGAGCGATAATCATCTTCGCCGTGCTCATCCAGAAAAAGGAAACCCGATGAAACTCTACTTCGCCCCGCTGGAAGGGATAACGGACGGTACGTATATAGCGGCGCACATGGCGCAGTTTTTGGGCGTCAGCAAGTATTTTACGCCCTTTATAAGCGTATCCGAAGGGTTCAACCTTTCAAAAAAGGAGGACAGCCTGATCTCCTTCGCCGCCCACGATCCCGATTCCTGCGCCGTACAGCTGCTGGGCAGGGAGCCTTCTGCCCTAAGGCAAGCCATCGAGAAACTGGCGCGGGTCGGGATAAACGACATCAACCTTAATCTGGGCTGTCCTTCGGGCACCGTCACCGCGAAAGGCAAGGGCTCGGGGCTGTTAAGGACGCCCGACGCGCTGAAAAGCTTATTTGACGGCTTGTTCTCTTCCCCGCTTCCTGTGCGGCTTTCAGTAAAGACCCGCATAGGTTACGACAGCCCCGACGAGTGGCCCAGGCTTGCCGAAACACTGTTTTCCTACCCTTTTTCCGAGATCATAATCCACGCCCGTGTGCGCAGCCAGTTTTATAAGGGCGTGTGCCACAGGGAGATCCTGTCCGTTCTCCCCCATACATCGATCCCGGTCATATACAACGGCGACATATTCTCACCCGAAGACGCACGTGCGCTCATGGCGCCTGGTTATCCTCTGGAAGGCATCATGCTGGGCAGGGGCATAGTCGCTTTTCCCGCCCTCGCGGAAGAAATACTCGGTTTGGGCACGCCCGGCAAGGCGCGGCTCAAACGTTTTTTCGATGCCCTGCTTTACGCATTCTCAGAATCGATGCCGTACAACGCCCTGCACGGGCGCATGTGCGAGATACTCAGCTATATGGGCGCGTGCCTTGACGGCAGCAAAAGATACTTAAAGCGCCTCCGCAAGGCGAAGACGCTTGATGAGTATAGAACTCTGTCCGAAAACATGTTCGATGAGCTGGAACTGAGCTCTTGCCCTTATTTCGATCATTTGTCGCTGTCCGATTCCGGCAGCTGAATCCCGTCTATTTTGATTGCACGGTACTCAGCGCCTTCGCTGACCACGCATTTCATGCAGTTGTCGCATTTCTTGGACGGATCCAGGTCGCACCGTTCACACTCGCCGCAGTTGTCGCAGATCTTGGTTTCGTCAAGCACGCACTTTTTCATAATTTGAACGCCTCGTCGTTAAGTATCGCTTCAAGCACCAGTTTCCCGTGAGCGAATGAAAGCCCTCCCTGCATATACGCGGTGTACGGCGGCCGTATCGGCGCGTCTGCTGAGAGTTCTATCGAAGCCCCCGCCACGAACGTCCCCGCCGCCATGATCACCTGGTCCTGGTAGCCCGGCATGTCCCAGGGCTCCGGCACGGCTTCGGAATCCACGGGCGAATTCGCCTGCACCAGCTGCATGAAACGGATGAGTTTCTCTTTGTCCCCAAACTTTATAGCCTGTATGATGTCGTTTCTGGGATCCTCCGCTTTTGGATGCACGTCGTACCCCAGCTTTTCGAACGCCTTCGAAAACAGGCACAGGGTCTTTAGGGTCTGGTTGACCGTATGCGGCGCCATGAACAGCCCCTGATAGAATGGGGCGTAGCTGCCCGCGTAGGAGCCGACTTCTCCGCCCAGTCCCGGGCACGTCAGGCGGCAGCAGACTTTGTCCACCAGTTTCCGCGTTCCCGCTATATAACCGCCCGTAGGCGCCAGCCCGCCGCCGGGATTTTTTATGAGCGAGCCCGCCATTATATCCGCTTTGGGCTCTTTGGTATTCGTGAACTCGCCGTAGCAATTGTCCACCATAACGTTTGCGGAGGGGCAGTTCCCGTGCACGAATCCTATCAATCCGTTTATCTCTTCCACGCTCAGGGAAGCGCGCCAGTCATAGCCCCGGGACCGCTGTACCAGCACCAGTTTTACGGTATCGTCCAGCAGGCTTTTGATGGCTTCCCGGTCGGGTTTTCCGTTTTTGAGCTCCGCCTGTCGGTAATTTACGCCCAGGTCTTTCAGGCTGCCCATGCCTGGTGTGCCGCTGATCCCGATTACGTCGCCCAGCGTGTCGTAGGGTTTGCCCACCACGGACAAGAGCGTGTCGCCCGGCCTCAGTATGCCGAACAGGCAGGCGGACAGCGCGTGGGTGCCGCAGGTTATCTGCGGGCGCACTGCCGCGCTCTCGGTGCCCAGCACTTTGGCGAAAATGTCCGAAAGCGTGTCCCTTCCGATGTCGTCGTAACCGTAGCCGGTAGTCGGGGCGAAATGCCTCGCGGACACGCTGTGGTCTTTGAATTCTTTAAGTATTTTCGCGGTGTTGAAGCTTTCGATCTCATCAAACGCCTCGAATACGGGCCTTAATTCCGCTTCCGTCTGTTTTATAAAGCTATGCGCGTCCACTCGTTTCCTCCAGTATGGTCTCCGAGATCGTGCCTGCGATCTCTTCCAGGTTCGTGCCGTCCGTATCGAACCACCTGACTCTCCCGTCCCGTCTGAACCAGGTCTCCTGGCGTTTGGCCAGATGGCGCGTGTTGAGTTTTACCTTGTCTATGGCTTCCTTAATGGATATCTCCCCGTCCAGCGCCTGCCTGATCTCCTTGTAGCCTATTGCCTGGGCTGCGGTCTCCTGCACGGGAGCGTCCGCCAGCGACAGGCGTTTGACCTCCTCGATAAGGCCGCGTTCTATCATTTCGTCCACCCGCCGGTCGACTCTTTCGTAGAGTACCTTGCGCTCCCACTTTAGTGCGAACAGGCAGGCGGGCTGTTCTTCCCCGCGTTCCGCGTCCAGTTTTTCCAGCTCTCCCCTGGGCTTGCCGGCAGCGTAGAATATCTCCAGA
>JAFZLE010000397.1 GCA_017551645.1 Clostridia bacterium
CGGGCGGGGTCCACGCTGCCGTCCACGTGTATGACGTTCTCGTCCTCAAAGCACCTGACCACGTGCACTATGGCGTCCACCTCGCGGATGTGTGACAAAAACTTGTTGCCCAGACCCTCGCCCCGGCTGGCGCCCTTTACCAGGCCCGCGATGTCCACGAACTCCAGCGTGGCGGGGGTGTATTTTTCGGGATTGTACATTTTGGCCAGCACGTCCAGCCTCTCGTCCGGCACCGCCACCACGCCCGTGTTGGGCTCGATGGTGCAGAAGGGATAGTTGGCCGCCTGCGCGCCCGCGTTGGTGATGGCGTTGAACAGTGTGGATTTGCCCACGTTGGGAAGCCCGACCACGCCTAATTTCATGATGTTTATGCTCCTTTGGTCTATAATGTCATTTGTCAGGCGCGAATGCCTGTTTCGTTCGGATCGCCGCGGCTCGTGGCCTCGCAATGACGCCGCAGGCGTCTCTCAAAGCTGACAGCTAACAGCTAACAGCTCGGCTACAGCAGTCTCACTCCATTCTTTTCGCAGATACTCTTCGTCTCCTCGTCCCAGAAACTGGACTGCACCTCGCCTATGTGGCACTTTTTGAGTATCAGCATGCAGATGCGGCTCTGGCCCAGGCCCCCGCCGATGGTGAGGGGCATATTGCCGGAAAGCAGGTCCCGGTGGAAGGGCAGGCTCGCCCTTTCCGTGTGCCCGCTGGCCTCCAGCTGGCTTTTAAGGGAGGCTTCGTCCACGCGGATGCCCATGGAGCTGATCTCGAACGCCCTTCCCAGCACCTCGTTCCACACGATTATGTCCCCGTTCAGGCTCCAGTCGTCGTAGTCCGGGGCGCGCCCGTCATGGGGCTGGCCGCTTTTGAGGGGGCAGCCGATGTTCTCTATGAATATCGTGCCGAACCTGCGGGCGGCGGCGTCCTCCCTCTGGCGGGGAGTGAGGCCTGGATACATCTCCTCCAGCTCAAACGCGCTTATGAAGGCGACAGAGGGGTTTATGGAGGGGGTCAGCGCGGGGAACATGGCGGTGGCGGCCAGCTCCGTGGCGGCCAGGGCGCGGCAGATGACCTTTACCGTGTCCTCCAGGTACTCTTTGGTGCGCTGGGCGCGGGTGATCACCTTTTCCCAGTCCCACTGGTCCACGTATATGGAGTGCAGGTTGTCCATGTCCTCGTCGCGGCGGATGGCGTTCATGTCCGTGTACAGACCCTCGCCGGGTTTGAAGCCGTAATCCCTGAGCGCCTGGCGCTTCCACTTGGCCAGGGAGTGCACTATCTCCATGCTGGCGTCCGACGCGTTCTTCACACCGAAGCTCACGGGGCGCTCCACGCCGTTCAGGTTATCGTTAAGGCCGCTGGACGCGTCCACGAACAGAGGCGCGGACACCCTTTCCAGCCCCATGGCGGAGGAGAATACCCTTTCGAAGCTGTCCTTCACGTATTTTATGGCCTTCTGGGTCTCGCGGACGTCCAGCAGGCTTTTGTATCCCTCGGGAATGTATGTGCCGTTCATGCCTGTTCCCCCAATATAATACAGATATTTTATTATAGCACAAATCGAAAAGCCCTGCAAGTATGGCGCCGCCCTTTACGATCGCGCGCGGATGTAAGCAAAACGCTTGAAAACACGGCGCCGTTGTGCTAATATCTTCTCAGATCGCGACATGAAAAGGAGTGGTTTTATGCAGGGCGGACGCGGACATATGGGCCGGGCAAGCTACCTGACCGACGAGGAGAAACAGAACTCGCCCAAAGTGACCAAGGCGCTGCTCACGAGGGTGTTTTCATACCTTAAGCCCTACTGGAGGCAGCTGGCGCTGGTGCTTGCCTGCATAGCGGTAGCCAGCGTGTGCAGCCTGTTCCCGTCCATACTGACGGGCGACATCGTGGACGTGCTGACCGGCAAGGCGATAGGCGGCTGGATAGGCGCGGGCATCTCGGCGCTGGTCAAGCTGATAATCCTGTCCCTGGCGCTGCACCTTATGAGCAACCTGATAGGCGTGGGCCAGAATTACCTTAACACCTGGATCGCCCAGCACATCTCCTACGACATGCGCAACCAGATGTACCGGCATCTGCAGAAGATGAGCCAGCGCTTCTACACTTCCGCCAACCAGGGCGACATAATCACCCGCATGACCAGCGACATCTCCGGCGTGGAATCCGTGGTGACCGGCACCTTCGCCAGCATACTCTCCAACAGCATCACGCTGGTGGTGGCGGTGATCGCCATGTTCCGCAAAAACTGGATACTGGCGCTGGTAGGCATAGTGGTGGTGCCCCTGTTCACCCTGCCCACCCGCATGGCGGGCAAGACCCGCTGGAAGCTGGCGGGAGAGGCGCAGGCGTGCAACGACGAGATAAACGGCATACTCAACGAGACGCTCTCCGTGAGCGGCCAGCTGCTGACCAAGCTCTTCGGGCGGGAAAAGGCGGAGTACGCCCGCTACGAGGAAGCCAACGGCCGCATGATAAAGCTGAACATCCGCGAAAGGATGGCGGGCCGCTGGTTCTTCATGCTGCTCAGCACCCTGACCACCATAGGCCCCATGCTGCTGTACCTGGTGGGCGGCATACTTATGATGAAGCACGGCTACGACCTGACCGTGGGCGACATCACCGTGCTGGTTGCGCTGCTGGGGCGCATGTACGGCCCCGTGAACAGCCTGCTGAACATACAGGTTGACTGGATACGCTCCATGGCCATGTTCACCCGCCTGTTCGAGTACTACGACATGAAGCCGGAGATAGACGACAGACCCGGCGCCAAAGAGCTTAAAAACGCAAAAGGCGAAGTCACTTTCGAGCACGTGGACTTCACCTACGACGGCAGCCGCATGATACTTAAAGACGTGAACTTCCGCTTAAAGAGCGGCGACTGCATAGCGATAGTGGGCCCCAGCGGCTCGGGCAAGAGCACCATTGTGAACCTTATCCCCCGCCTGTGGGACGTCACCGAGGGCTCGGTCAGGTTCGACGGCGAGGACGTCAGGGACTACACCCTTAATTCCCTGCGGGACGAGATAGGCGTGGTGACCCAGGAGACCTACCTGTTCAACGGCACCATACGCGAGAACCTCAGGTACGCCAAGCCCGACGCCACCGAGGAAGAGATGGTGGAAGCCTGCAAAAAGGCCAACATCTACGACTTTATACTCAACCAGCCCGACGGGCTGGACACCATGGTGGGCAACCGGGGCTTAAAACTCTCCGGCGGCGAAAAGCAGCGCATCTCCATCGCCCGCGTGCTGCTGAAGGACCCCGCCCTGCTGATATTCGACGAAGCCACTTCCGCCCTGGACTCCATATCTGAGGCCGCGATCCAGGCCGCCATCAACCCGCTGATCGAGGAGCGCACCAGCATACTCATCGCCCACCGCCTGTCCACCATACTGGCCGCGGACGAGATACTGGTGGTAAGGGACGGGCAGATCGTGGAGCGGGGCCGCCACAGCGACCTGGTGCACGCGGGCGGCACCTACCAGGAACTCTACGAGACCCAGTTCAGCAAGGCAGACACCTGATGGACATAACCTGTATAAAGCCATACGAAAAGGCTGCCGCGGGCATAAGCTCCCGCAGCAGCCTTATTTATGTCAACAGCCGGCAGTCACCGACCGCAGCTGTTTTCAGTCCGCCGGGCTGACCAGCGCGATCATGCCGTAGTACAGGCGCTCGGCCCCTTCCGGCTTTATCAGCACGGAATAAGTGACCCCGTCGGAGTCCGCCGCGCCTGCGCTGCCCGCATGGGAGACCTTTTCCACCGTGCCGCCGAGTACAGTCTTGCCGTCGCCGTAATTTACAAGCTCTATGGTGACTTTCGTGCCCGCGGGGAAGTATTCCAGGTCCGCCTCCGTGACGCCGGCTTCTATCCGCAGGAACTCGTCGGGATACAGCACCGCGACCGGGTCGCCTTCCGCGACGGAAGCGCCCCGGGCAAGCTCCGATGAGTACACCACGCCGTCCGCGGGAGAGACCAGCTTCCCTGGCGCGGAGTTGCTGCCCGCGTATGCGCCCGAGAGAGTCTCAAACAGCGCGTCGCCCTTTTTGACTTCGGCGCCGTCTTCCACATACACCTTTGAGATCACACCCTCCGCCGTGTAGGCGACGGGGTCCTGCCTCGCC
>JAFZLE010000045.1 GCA_017551645.1 Clostridia bacterium
GACTGATATTCACTCATCCCTACGAGGCGAAGCTGCCGGGACTGGAAAAGGGGCGGCACAGGATACGGGTCACCGCCTGCCTCAGCCGCTTTAACGGCTTTGGCACCCTGCACAACGCGGATCCCGCGTTCATGTGGTACGGGCCGTTTGCTTACCGCACCGAGGGCAGCCAGTGGACGGACAACTACCGCCTGCGCCCGGCGGGCATACTCTCCGAGATCGAGCTGCTGGGCTGACGGGACGCCTTCTCCCGGCAGGATTTAACGTAAAATCAACAATACGCTTGTCTTTTCTTGCCTTTTTTGACTCTTCGGTGTGGTATAATGATACAGTGCCCGGGGTGGGGAAATGACCGCCGCCGGGTATTTTTATGCCCGGAAAGGGCGGAAAGGAATGGATCATGGGCTTTATCAAACACACAGGACCGCACACGGGCAACTTTACCGTGCTTGACAACAAATACCTGTGGGACAAGCGCCTGTCGCTGGAGGCGAAGGGGCTGCTCAGCCGCATACTCTCCCTGCCGGACGACTGGCGTTTTTCCCTGGAGGGGCTGACCCGTATGTGTCTGGAAGGCAGGGACGCGGTCAAAAGCGCGCTCAGGGAGCTGGAAAAGGCGGGCTACGCGGTGACAAGGACCTACCGCGACTCAAACGGGCGCTTCGCCAGCGACTATCAGTTTTACGAGACCGGCACAGACGGGCGTGACAGGGACCAGGGCGGGGAAGGGACCTGCCGGAAAACCGACGCGGTCTCACCGCGCCGGTAAAGGGAAGCGTCAGAAAACCGGAGCGGTATGACCGCGGCGGCAAAGGGGGGTCTATAATAAATACGTATACCAAATACGAAAACCAAGTACGAAATAATAAAGGACGGCGACAAAAGGGCGCCGCCGTCCTTTTCCCCCTCGGTGAAAAGAGGGGAACGGGAAACGCCCTGAAACGGGCGGGGAGCGCGCTTTTGTTACGGGTATTGCGGAAGCGGGGCTTTTAAGCTATACTTAGGTCAGGAACAAAGCTTTCGCGAAAGGGGCGCGCGGGGTGAAGCAAACGGCGGGATCTTACGGCCCTGCTGTCCTTCTCAGCATCGGGCATTTGGGCGGCGCCGTGTATCAGCCGGGTTTCCCACGGAGAAAAGGTATTCCCTGACGCGCCCGCCGGGCTGCTGTCAGGCGCGGAGGTGATCGTTCAGCCTTCCGAAAAAACGATAACGTTTCCGGTCCACGCGCACGCGGCGCCGGGGAAAGAGAAATGAGTGAACAGGCCAAACATAGTGTTTTATTTCACAGACCAGCAGCGCTGGGACACCCTGGGCTGTTACGGGCAGAGGCTCGACATCACCCCGAATCTGGACAGGATCGCCCGGGAGGGCACGCGTTTTGAGTACGCCTTCACCAACCTGCCCGTGTGCGGGCCTGCCCGCGCCTGCCTGCAGACGGGGCGCTGGGCCACCCAGACCGGCTGTTTCCGCAACGACATAGAACTGCCGCAAAACGTGCCTACCCTGGCGGGAGCGCTGAACGCGGCGAGATACAAGACCGCCTATGTGGGCAAGTGGCACCTGGCCTCAAACCAAGACAAGGGTATAAACAACCGCACCGGCCCCATACCGCGGGAGCTGCGGGGCGGATACTCCGATTACTGGATGGCGGCGGACGCGCTGGAATACACGTCCCACGGCTATAACGGGTACATGTTCGATAAGGAGGACCGCCGGGTGGATTTCACGGGCTGCCGGGTGGACTGCGTGAACGCTTTCGCCGTGGACTACATACACGCCCAGGACGGAAAGCAGCCGTTTTTCCTGTTCGTGTCCCAGCTGGATCCCCACCACCAGAACGACAGGGACCGCTACGAGGGTCCCGACGGCAGCAAACGGCGTTTCGCCGATTACGACCCGCCCGGGGACCTGGCGGGGCAAGCGGGCGACTGGCGGGAGAACTACCCGGATTACCTGGGCCAGTGCGCGCGCATGGACGAAAACGTGGGGCGGCTTGAGGACGCGTTGAAGGATAAAGGGCTCTGGGAGAACACGGTGTTCATATACACGTCCGACCACGGCTCGCATTTCCGCACCCGCAACAGCGAGTACAAGCGCTCCTGCCACGACGCCTGCACCCACATTCCGCTGATAATCCGCGGCCCGGGCTTTATGGGCGGCGGTACGGTCAGGGAGCTGGTGAGCCTTATAGACCTGCCCGCCACCATACTGGATATAGCCGGGACGCCCGCGCCCGAGGGCTTTAACGGACGCAGCGTGGTTCCTCTGGCCGCCGGGAACGCTCCCGAATGGGAAAACGCCGTGTTCATGCAGATAAGCGAAAGCCAGGTAGGCAGGGCAGTACGTACGCCGAAATGGAAGTATTCCGTGCGCGCCCCGGGCAGGGACGGCTGGAAGGAGGCGTCCAGCAATATATACGAGGAGGACTTCCTGTACGACCTGGAAAGCGACCCCAACGAGCTTGACAACCTGGTCTCGGACGCCGCGTACGCCGAAGTACGGGAAGAGATGAAAGCGCTGCTGCTCAGGAAGATGGAGGAAGCCGGGGAAGAAAGGCCCGTCATACTCCCGCGTGCCTGACTGGGCTTTCCAAGCTCAAATGACGCCGGCATCATTATTAAACATTGAGTGTATGTGAATAAAAAACGGCTCCCGTCCCGCACTGGGGACAGGGGCCGTTTTGACCGTAAAGCATGATCTATTCCTTCACCGCTTCGAACATGGCTTTGATATTCGCGGGGGAGATGTCGGGCAGCACCGCTTCGTGGCTGGGGGAGATCACCAGCCCCGTGGGGAACAGCTCCCTGAGCTCATGCACCCGCTGTTTCACGTCCCCGGGAGAACCGTTGACCAGCAGGTCCTGGGTGTCCATTCCGCCCACGAAGGAGGCTCTGCCGGAATACTTTGACCGGAGCTCTTCCGCGCTCATGCCCGCCGCTTTGGCCTGTATGGGGTGGATGGCGTCCACACCGCAGGCGAGCAGGTCGTCGATTATGGCGTATATGGAGCCGCAGGAGTGGTATATGACTTTCACACCGAAATCGTGCGCCTGTTTGACCAGCCTGCGGCAGCCGGGCAGCACGAACTCGCGGATAAGTTCCGGGGAGAGCATGAGTCCTCGCTGGGTGCCCATGTCGTTGCCTATCAGCACGCAGTCCAGCCGCCCCGCTGCGGCCTTATAGAATATCTCGTTGGCGCGCAGGTAAAAGTCAACGATCCGGTCATCCACCGCGTGCACCAGTTCGGGGTTGTCGATCATGTTCATGAAGCAGTTGTTCATGCCGAAGGCGGCGCAGGTGTCCTGGAAGTGCGCGCTCCAGGCCATGCCTATGGACGCCTTGTCTTTGGGCAGGGCGGCGAAGCGCCGCTCCATCTCGCTCACGTCCATGTATTTCGCGGGGTCAGGCCAGGGAAAGGTGTCCACGTCCGAAACGTCCTCGCTCTCGGCGAAAAAGCCGGGGGTGGTGAGGGTGCGGTTGTACTGGTCCACGTTGCCTTTCATGTACCAGTCGAAGGCCGCGTATATGGCGGACGCGGTCTCGCTTTGGTAGTGGGGTTCCACGGGCCAGGCGTCGTCGTCCAGCGCGTTTTTCAGCCCCGGCATGTCCTTTACGCCGAAAAACTTTTGCAGCGCGGGTAGGCTCTTGGGGTCGGGCATGCCCACCCAGCTGGCGGGACGGTCCACCTTCAGGCGGGCCAGGGTGTCCATGAATCGCTGCCTGGAAGTCATGCTGTTA
>JAFZLE010000046.1 GCA_017551645.1 Clostridia bacterium
GAAGAGGACGGCTACAGGATACTCATACTTATGGGCAGCGAGGCCGGGCAGACCGAGTGGGAGTACAGCTGCGTATTCGACAGCGAAGCCGACTATCTCAGGTCCGCGCCCTTCGGCATCCGCAGGGAGGTCGTTTTTGACGAGTACGGCGAAATGGTCTCCTCGGAAGCGGTATACGAGGACGGCGAAGCCGTGTTCTTCCTAAACGGCGACGGCTGCCTGATCTGGCAGGACTATAAGGAAAACGCGGGCGAGGGCATGGTATTTACCAAACTCATGGGCTTCGGGCCCCTGTTCGCCACCGTGGGCGAAGCCCTTGAATCGGAGGGCTTCACCGGCATGTACAGCACCTACGGCGATTATTACGTGGCGGTGGTCGAGATAGACGGCCAGTTCGTGCGCGTGGTTGCGGAACTGGACGAGACCGCCCTCAAGTTAAGCGACGCCGTCATGGACGCGGACGACCCCTTTACCGCGGCGGAAGCGTACGAGGCGTACGCCGAAACGCTGCCCGTGTCCTACCTGGAAGAGATCGTGCAGGTGCCCCTTGATGCCGAAGAACTGGACGCCCTTAGTGGCAAGACCATAGGCGAACTGGAAGAAAACGGCTTTGAAGCCCTGTCCTTCGAGGAAGAAGGCGGCGCCTTCACCGTGTCCGTAGCTTTCGGCATGTACGTGTACGACATCACCGTGAACGAGCCGCCGGAAGAGTGCGAGACGATATTTGACGGTGATATGGATTACACGCTGCTCACGGTCAAAGGCGCCCGTTACGCGGGCATCTCCCCCAACACCCTCAATTTGGACTACATGCCCGACGGCACCTACTTTGGGGATGAAGGCCTGGATACGGACGTGTTCGGCGACTCATTCGACCTTATGAACATACTGTTCGGCGCGGTGCAAAGCGGCGACGCCGACCTGGACGCCCTGGCTGAAACGCTCACGCAGAGCATGCCCGACAATGCGGAAGAGATACTGTCCTACATCGAGCAGCTCAGGCAGATGTACAGCGAGGACGCGCCTGCCGGGGAATAGGCCCGGGCGCACACGCGATACCGCCGCCCTTCGCGGGCGCGGAAAACAGATAGAAACGGGGAGCGCGGCCGCGCTCCCCGTTATCGTATGCCCCGCAGGCGGGCAGACCGCCGGGCTACGGCTGCACTTCCACGCCTCTGGGACTGGGGTCCACGCTTATGTACCCGCCGTCAAGCGCGTACGCCTGCCTGAGCAGCTTTATGAACGCCTCATTGTCCGTGGGCGCGTCCGCTTCCGGCACAAGGGGCGTCTTGCCCAGGAACACGCTGCCTTCCACCGTGGCGTTATAGTTGCTCGTGCACACGCGGTACAGCGTCTTTGTGTCGTTTATGTCTACTTCGGTGCCGTCGTCAAGGGTCACGCTGAGTATGGTGTACTCCCTGTCCGCCCTGTCCATGGACGCATCGCCCGTGGCGGAATAGGTGAACGTGAGGCCGGACATCTGGTCGCCGCAGTTGGGCCGGGCCAGGCCGTCGGCCAGCTGCCGGGCGAGCTCGCTGCCGCTTAACTCGAACACCAGCAGCGTGTTGCCAAAGGGCGTGATCGTGTATATGTCCCCCACCGTGACATCGCGCGTCGATTCGCCTTTGGGTATGTAAAGGCTGGTGCGGATGCCGCCGTTGTTGTAGAACGCGGCCACGGTCCCAAGCTCCCGTGTGGCTTTCAGCATAAGGCCCGTTATCCAGTTGCCCGCGGCGTTGGCGCCCACCCCGCCCGTCTTGGTCAGGGGCGTGTCTATATACCCTATCACTTCGCTCATCTCGTCCCGTATGGCGTCCCAGCACGCGCGGGAGATGTCCATTATCCCGGCGTCCAGCCCCGCCGCGTTGGCTTCGGTGTCATACAGCGCTCCCCTGTCCGAAGATATGTCGTGGGACGTGAGCTCTTCCGCCCGCACCGCGCCGTCTTCGCCTATCACCAGCACCGCGGAAACGAAGCCGCCCGCGTTGCTCGCGCCCTGTATGTAAGGCACGCCGCTGGCCGCTGTGCCCGCCAGCATGTTGTGCACGTGGCCGCCGCACACCAGGTCCACCTGCCCGGGGTCCATGGCGGCGGCTATCCCCCTGGGGTCTTCGTGGGCGAGGATAACGGTGGCGTCGGGGCGCTCGGTCTCGTTCACACGGCGCACCAGCGCGTCCAGCCTGCCAAGGTCACCGTCAATAATGTAGGGCGCGATCTTCGCGGTCATTATCTGGTTCCGGTAATCGGGTATGTACCCTATCACCGCTATGCGCAGCCCCGCCTTCTCTATCACCGCGTAATCCCTGGTGAAAGGCACCCTCTCCCCCGTGGCGGCGTCGTAAAGATCGCAGGCGAGCACCGGTATCTTCGGGTCGCCGAAATAGTCGCCCAGCTCGTAGGGCGCGAGGGTGCCCTCTGAGTCCGCCGCGTACTCGGTGACCTCCCAGTCGAACTCGTGGTTGCCCAGGCACACCGCGTCGTATCCCATGGCGTCCACCGCCGCGCGTATCACCGCGCCGCCCGTCATCATGGATACCGGCATGCCCTGGTACAGGTCGCCGCCGTCCAGCAGCAGCACATCGTCATACTCTCCGGACGAGCGCGCCTCGTTTATCAGGTACGCGATACGGGCCAGCTTGTACTGGAACTTTTCGCTGCTGCCCGCGGAAATGTCCATTATGTATCCGTGTATGTCCGACGTCTCTATCACGAGCACGCGCTTTTCGCCCCGCGTTTCCCCGCCGGCGCACAGAAGCCCTGCGCACAGGCACAGGCACAAAAGCAGTATCAGCGCCCTTTTCATTCCAGGTCCACCCCCGTACATAAATGTCTGCGCGTAAATGATACCACATAAGCGGGCGTTTGGGAATACGCGCCCGGCGCTGCCCGGCGTTTCTTACAAAACGGTGATATTTTGATGTCCCATGTTTATAAGCCGCGCGCGGCATGCTATAATACACGCATGGATCAGCGCCCAGGGAAACAAGACGCCGGGCACGGGGAGAGTTGACATATGAAAAGACTGCTGTGCGTATTATTGAGCGCCATTCTGCTTTGGGGCTGCGCCTGCCTTTCAGAGGAAGCGGGCACAGATGTGACTGAGGGCGCGGATTACCCCGCGCTGCTCACCGACCTTGCCGCCGCCTGGTCGGCGCAGGAGCTTTACGGCACCGAAGGCGACATGTACAAAGAGACGCTCGCCCGCATCGACGCGGGCCTGGAAGCGCTTGACGATCCCCTTGCCTCTGCCCTCGCGGACCTGTGGAAGCGGACGTATCTCGACCCCGGTTTCCGCGTGTTCCTGCACGGCGAAGACGACCCTTCCCTGCTGCCCATAACGGGCAAACACGCCTTCGTGGTGCTGGGCTTCCAGCTGGAGGACGGGGAGATGGCGGACGAGCTGAAAGCCCGCTGCGATGCCGCCGCCGAAGCCGCGAACGCGTTCCCCGATTCCATACTGGTATGCTCCGGGGGCGCCACGGGCAGGAACAACCCCGGCGACCGCACCGAGGCGGGGCTCATGAAGGCGTACCTCACGGATGTGTGCGGGCTGGACGCCGGCAGGATATTTATCGACGAAAAGGCCATGACCACGCTGGACAACGCAGTCAACACCTTCGGCATACTCAAAGACAGGGGCATAGAGCAGTACACCCTGGTCACTTCCTCCTACCACCAGAAGCGCGCCGCCGTGCTCTACGGTACCATGGCCTCCTACGCGCGCCTGTACGAAGGATATACCGTGGAAGCGGCGGGCAATTTCTCCAACCTCGCCGAACCAAGCGGGCAGGCCGCGTCCATGGACGCCAGGCTGGCGACGTTCCAGTTAAACGGCATGCTCCAGGCCCTGCTGCCGGCTGCCGAATAGCCGGCGGCGCCATTACTCAAAAAATTGAGCTGCGCGCACATGAAAAAGATGAACTCAGGCAGGCTCCGCATCGCCATGCTGGGGCAGAAGCACTCGTTCAGCCGGGAAGGCGGGATCGAGGTCGCCGTGGGCGAACTGGCGGGACGTATGGCCCGCCTGGGCCACAAAGTGACCTTGCTCGACCGCTCTCCCCGGCCTTCGCGCAGTATGGTGCCCCGCACGGAAGACCTTGAGATACGCTGTGTGCCCACCCTGGGGCGCGGGGGCCTGGCGGCGCTGACTTCCTCGTTTTTCGGCGCGGTAAAGGCGGCGTTCGGAAAGTATGACGTGGTGCATTTCCACGCGGAAGGCCCCGCGGCAATGTGCCTGATCCCCCGGCTGCTGGGCAAGCGCGTTGTGTGCACGGTGCACGGGCTGGACTGGCAGCGGGAAAAATGGGGCCGCCTCGCCCGCGCTTACATAAAGCTGGGCGAGAAGACCGCCGTAATGTACGCGCACGAGATGATAGTGCTGAATAACGACACCCGGGACTACTTTCTTAAAGCATACAGGCGCGGAACGCGCGTGATCCCCAACGGCGCGAGCCCCGCCCCAAACGCACCTGTACGCCTGATACGGCAGGCCTGGGGGCTGGAAAAGGACGGCTACGTGCTGTTCGTGGGGCGGCTCGTGCCGGAAAAGGGGCTCAGGCTGCTTTTGAAAGCCTGGAAAAAACTTAAGACCGATACAACGCTGGTGATCGCCGGCGGCGGCGCGTCCGAAAGCTTTATGGGGGAGCTTGCCTCCCTGGCGGGCGAAAACGTGCTGTTCACGGGCTTTGTTGAAGGTCAGGCGCTAAGTGAGCTGTACTGCAACTGCCGCCTGTTCGTGCTCCCGTCGGACCTGGAAGGCATGCCCCTGGCGCTGCTGGAAGCCCTGAGTTCCGGCTGCTGCTGCCTGGCTTCCGACATACCCGCCTGCAGGGAGACCGCGCGGGATAAGGCCGTTTATTTCGAAAGAGGCAGCGAAAGCTCGCTGATCGCGGCGCTCCAAACGCTGCTGGACAGCCCCGGGAACGTGAGCCGCTACCGGGAGGGCGCCAAAGAGTTCGTTTTGAGCAATTACGACTGGGACGAAATAACCCTGAAAACGCTGGCGGCGTACCGGGGCACGGAGACAGACGCATGAAGCTTTTAAGACTGATAAAGGCCGCCTGCTGTATAGCGCTTGACCTTGCGGCGCTGGCATACGCCCGCCTGTCCAAACTTCCCCGGGACACGTGGCTGATATCCGAGCGGGGCTACGACGCCCGGGACAACGGGTACTGCTTCTTCCGTTACCTGCGCCGGAACCATCCCGATATCCGTGCCGTGTACGTCATAACCAGGGATTCCCCCGACCTTGACAGGATACGCGCCCTGGGCGGGTGGACCCGCTTCGGCTCCTTCGCCCACCGCGCCCTCATGATGTCCGCGCGGGTGCTCATAAGCACCCACGACTGCGGCTACACCCCGGACATGGTGGTATACCATCACCTGAAAAAGCGCGGCCTGTTCAGGCCCCGGGGCAGGACCGTGCTGCTGCAGCACGGCGTGCTCCACCGCCCCATACAGTGGTATTCCCGCGGCGAGTGCGCGCCCGACGTGTTCGTGGTGTCCACCGAAGACGAGTTCAGGCTCGTGACAGAACAGCTCGGGCAGCCCGAAAGCGCGGTAAGGCTCACCGGCCTGCCCCGCTTCGACACGCTGGACGGGGACAAGGCGGAAAAGCTGGTGCTGGTCATGCCCACCTGGCGGAAGTACCTGGCCCGTCTTGCGCCGGACGCCTTTGCCCAAAGCGATTACAGCCGGGCCTTCGCTTCGCTCTTAGGCGACGAAAGGCTCGTCCGCCTGCTGGACAAAAACGGATACCGCCTGGTATTCTATCCCCACGCGGAGATGCAGAAGTTCTACGCGCCCGAGACGCGGGGCAGCGTCCGCGTCGCCTCCATGGCAACGGACGACGTGCAGGGCCTGCTCAATCGCTGCCAAATACTGGTCACGGACTATTCCTCCGTGTTTTACGACGCCGCGTACATGGGCAAGCCCGTGGTCTTCTACCAGTTCGACCGCGCGCGCGCGGACGCCGGGCATTACCCGCTGGGCCGCGTGGATTATCCCGCTTTCGGCGAGGTCTGCCTTACGGAAGACGAAGTCGTAAACGCCCTGGCCCGGGCTGCCGCCCTGCCCTCCGCGCGGGAGAGCGGCCGGAAAGGTCCGTTCAGATACCGTGACACGCACAACTGCGACAGGGTCTTTCAGGCGATTCTTGAAACGCTGGGCTGAGCGCCTGCCGGGCATGTGAGGGCAACAGATGAGGATACTTTTCGTAAACAAGTTCCTGTACCCAAGGGGCGGGGCGGAGACCTACTGCCTGGAGCTGGCGCGTGAGCTCGCTTCCAGGGGGCACGAGGTGCAGTTTTTCGGCATGCGGGACCAAAACAACACCGTGGGCAACGCTGCGGGCATATACGCAAAGCCCATGGATTTTCACGCCCCCGGCCTGAAAAAGCTCAGCTACCCCCTGCGGGTGCTGTATTCCCGCGACGCGAAACGTAAGGCGCTGAGGCTCGCGGAAGCTTTCAGGCCCGACATAGTACACCTTAACAATTTCCACTTCCACCTGACGCCGTCGATACTTGAGGCTTTCCGGGACAAGGGCGTGCCCGCGGTGATGACCGCGCATGACTACCAGCTGGTGTGTCCCAACCACCTGCTGTACGTGCCCTCCCCGGGAAAGCTGTGCACGGACTGCGTGCAGCGCCCCAGCCTTAACTGCGTAAGGAACAAATGCATACACGGCTCCGCGCCTCGCAGCGCCCTGGGGTATCTGGAGGCACGGCTGTACCGCCTAAAGGACAGTTACTCCGCCATAGACCGCATAATCTGCCCCAGCCTGTTCATGAAGCGGACGCTGGACGCGCAGCCACGGTTCGCGGACAAGACCGTATTTTTGCGCAATTTCTGCAAGCCCTGCAGCGAAGGAATGGCGGAAAAGGGCGATTACGTCATATATTTCGGCAGGCTGTCCCCTGAAAAGGGCATACCCAACCTGCTGGAGGCGGCGGGGCGGCTGCCGGACATACCCTTCATCATCGCGGGCGACGGGCCGCTGCGCGCGCAGGTGGAAAACTGCGGATACCGCAACGTGAAGTACGCGGGCTTCAGGACCGGCGGCGAACTGGAAGCGCTCGTGCGCGGGGCCAGATTCAGCGTGTGCCCTTCGGTGTGTTTTGAGAACTGCCCGCTCTCGGTGATCGAGTCCCAGAAGCTGGGCACGCCCTGCCTGGCCACGGGCATAGGCGGCATGAAGGAGCTGGTGAGCGAGGAATGCCGCGTGCCCGAGCCCACCGCGGAAGCCCTGGCGCGGGCGGTCAGGGATCTGTACTTCTCGAAAGACAGGCTGCGCAGGCTTACGGCGGAGCTGGACGCCCGCGTAAAGGACTATCCCGGCCCCGCCGTTTACGCCGACCGGCTGCTGGACATCTACTCCCAGGCCATACTCTCCCATAAAGCCCGGTGAGCGCGCCGGAAAGGACGGACCAATGGACGAACGCATGAAAATAACGGTGGGCATCTGCGCGTACAATACCCGGGACTACATTCTCCAGTGCGTGCACAGCGCCATGGACCAGGACTATGAGGACCTGGAGATAATCGTGATAGACGACGGCTCCGACGACGGCACCGGCGCGCTGCTTGACGGCATTGACGACCCTCGGGTCCGGGTGTTCCATAAACAGAACGAAGGCCTTTCGGCGGGAAGGGAGGACGTGCTGCGCCTTATGACGGGCGGCGCGGTGTACTGGATGGACTCGGACGATTTTCTCCTGCCCGGGGCGGTCTCAAACAGCGCGCGCCTCATGCGGGAGCACGGCGCGGACATAGTCAAGACCGCGCTGTTCACAAAGGACGCGGCGCTGTGCGGCGTATACGACCGCAGGGAATACATGAAGATACTGCTCCCCGACACCATTCAGAGCAACGTGATAGGCTGCCTTTTCAAAAAGCGGCTGTACGAGGACGTGCACCATATAATCGGCTACACCACCGGGGACTACTACATCTTCCCCCGGCTGGTGGACAATATGGACAGGATAGTGGTGGAAAACAGCGGCACGTACCATTACCGCGCGGTCAGGCCCGGCAGCATCACCTACAACGGGCGCAACTCCTTCAAGGGCTTCTATCCCCGTGCGGTGCACCACCGCGACAGGTACGACAGGTATAAGGACGAGTTCCCGGAAGAATGCCGCGAGGTGCTCAGGCAGCTGGTGGATTACGCCTGCATGGCCTGCCTC
>JAFZLE010000047.1 GCA_017551645.1 Clostridia bacterium
CGGCACCGGGCGAAGCAGGAATGAAAGCACTCTTTCGGCGGCAGTATCGACCTCCTCCATGGTCATAGTGCCGTTTGCGAGCGCTTCCTTTACGTCCCTTATCGTGTCGGGATTTCCCGGCATGCTCAGGTCGAGCCCCGCCTTTACGGCCTTGGCGCCGTGATGAACCGCGCCCCAGTCGCTCACCACCAAGCCTTTAAAGCCCCAGTCGCCCCTTAGTATCTCGGTAAGCAGCATGCGGTTTTCGGAGCACCATATCGAGGAAAGCTTGTTGTAGGCGCACATCACGCTTTGGGGATCTGCTATCCTGACCGCCTTCTCAAATCCGCGCAGGTATATCTCCCTGAGCGTCCTCTCGTCCACCTCCACGCTGGTGTCCATGCGGTAGGTCTCCTGGGAGTTTACGGCAAAGTGCTTGAGCGAGGCGCCTATGCCTTCGTTCTCAAGTCCCTTGGCCATGTGCCCCGCGATCTCGCCCGCAAGAACGGGGTCCTCGGAGACATACTCAAAATTTCTGCCGTTAAGGGAGTTGCGCTTGATGTTGAGCCCGGGCCCAAGCAGCATCTGTTTATTCAGCCGCTTGCAGTCCTGCGCTATGGTCTTTCCCATAAGTTCAGCCGCTTCGCGGCTCCACGTCGCGCCGAGCGCACACATCGAGGGCATGGTAGTGCAGTTGCTGCCCGGGGTATAGTCCCTTACGCCGTGAGGCCCGTCGGAAACGTTCTTCGGCGCGATGCCGAGCCTCGGCACGCCTGCCGTAATAAGGCTCTCCGAACCTGTGAGTATCGTCGCCTTTTCCTCAAGCGTCATTTGGGCAAGTATTTCTTTAACCGTCATGTTCTCATCCTTTCCGCGCGGCGTTCTGTCCTGCAATGCTTTTATTGTAAACCGCGCCTGGCGGGAATCTGTCTTGGGGCGCGCAGCTTTCCCGATCCGGCGGACACTCGTAACCGGTTTCCTCATAGAAATGTGTTGTATTTATTATAGCACATATCAGGTTCAATATCCCATGGAATGTTCAGATTCCGCTCCCCCGTACTCGGCATTGGGTTTTCGGAAGTACGACTGCGCCCACTCTGCATAGTCGCGCACCTTCTGCCCTTTATACTCGCCTCTCAGCAGCTAATAAAGCCCCCAATGCACCATCATGCCGTATTGAGCGTTTTTAAACCATTCATGCGCAGTAGTCAAGTCTTTTTCCTCCGATAATAAAGTCTACCGTTATTTCTCTCTTCATGCCAAAGGTTTCCTGAACGGCATGCATACATAGTAATCCCCGCTCACATTTTCGGCTATATAATGCTCTTCATGCCCTTCGGTCCCTGCCAGGCGCCAGGTCTGTCTGTCCGGCAGTATGTCGATGCAGTCCGCGCGCTTCACGTCGGCGGCGTTCACGAACCCGCAGGTCTTTATACAGTATGTCTCGGGGTAAAACAGCACGGTGGCGTTTTTCAGGCCGCTGATACGAATGACCCTGCGGTAATACCCGCTGACCGGGGGCATCTCCTTTACGGAAACCACGCCTGTATCCTGCTGTACAAATAAGCGGCATTCACGATGCTCGCAGCGGCTGAAACGACAGCGGGCAAGCCCGCCGCACAGCTCTGTTTCGCCGCAGTCCAGAATCGGCGCGCCCTGAGGAAAGCCGACCAGCGTATCGGTCGTGGTGTCGGGATTATGCACGGAAAAAATGAACGCGTTGTTATTTCGGCTGATCGTCATCGCAGGCGCCTTGGCGTTCGTTTTCCGTTCATGCCGGAAAGTGTACCCGAATCGCTCCGCCGCAAGCAACAGACTTGAAGGGTCAGCGGCGATGTCTGCCTTTTCTACCGTTTTCCCTGTGTCAATGGAAGAAAGCCGGTCCGCCGTGCCGTAGAAGATGACCCTTCCGCCGCGCTGCGCAAATGAAGCAAGGCGCTCCTGCGCCGCGCCGTTTGGCTGAACGGGAGATATGAGTACACTGTCGGCGAATAAAGACAGCGGCAGTTTCATAAAGATATCGGCTGAAACCACGCAGTTGAGCGGGAAGCCGCTGTTGATGGCGCCGCATACGAACATATCGCCGTAATACATCTCCGACAAAAGCTGTTCTGTATCCGCCGTGGCGTATTCGCGCATTGGATAGACCCATACGAAAGGCGCAGGCCGGTCAGCGCAATCCTTCTCAGCCTTCATCAGATGCGGCAGCGGTTCATATACGCAGGAATCGGGCATATCTCCGAAGGAATTGTCGACGGTCAGAATGTTCAGCGTGCCCGCGGACTCCGCGTTCCCTTTTTCATCTATCCTCGATACCGCCATAGGCAGATAGATATCGTGAGGCTGGCCGTTGTAGCGGTCATACCACGGGGAGTTGGCCCACCAGGGGTCATGGATGTAAAAGCGGAATTTGATGGGGTGCTCCGGCAGTTCGCAGATCCGTGTCATGTGCCCCATCAGCTCCAGGCCGTAATTGCCGTTCAGCGCGGCCCACGGCGAGTTGGGAGGCGGTGTGATATCCAGGCCTGCCCTGTGCAGATCATAAATGGGGACCCCGTCCGTCGCGTAATCGATCCCCACCGAATTGTTGGTGCCTCTGGTCTCGACAGGGAAGGAACATTCCTTGCGGAAAAGTGTCCAAAAATCGAGTACCTTTTTCTTTGTTGCGGCGAGTTTTTCCGGGTAAAAGCGCTCGCCGTCAAATATCTTTCCGGTTTTCGACCATGGGTCCGCGCTGAACCCCAGCCCGTTGGACAGCCAGAGATAATCGAAACCCATATCGCCCAGGTAGCGCTGTGACTGCTTTCCCAGGAAAGTACCGAAGTGTGTGCCCGCCGGTATCCCGCTGGGGTACGCGGCATAAGGGCGGTCATCGCTGTTTAAAACGGCAGTAGCGTCGATAAAACCGAAGCTGTCCAGTTTTTGACCTGAAGTGATCTCGGGATGCCGTTTGTATTTAAAATCCGATACCGCGAATTCGGGACCGATATCAAAGGTGGCGCCGACCCGGATCCTGCAGCCGCACGCCTTTTGGCCTTCCCGCTTCAGAATGCGGACGACAGTCTTCAGGATCTCATAGGTCATGACAGGCGGATCCTTCGTGTACAGCCGCTTTTTTGCGTGCAGGTTGAGCATCGGCGGGTCGTTTTCGTCAGCCGGCGGATTGTTCGCCGTGCCCAGATAACAGCCCCACTCGAAGCTTTTCGAAAGGTCGCCGGCGTAATCCAGTATCTCGCTCCCGTCCCCTGCCCACAGGAGAATGGAAACGTCTTCTCTGTGCTTCAGTAAAGGCTTCCACTGTTCAAATACGCCGGCGCAGACCCGTTCGATGTATTCGGGGGTCATTATCCGAAACGGTTTGAGGCTCATCTCCAACGTGACGGATCGGAACATGGCACAGCCCTCCTCTTACCTGTCATTGATAACATTGCGCCCATTCGGGTATTCTTCAGCATGGCTCGCGTTCCCATCCCTCGGAGCTAAGATGGATACACCTTATCGCGGAAGCTCATTCAATGTATACATATGTCTGTTTGTTTTCCGGGCACGCGGTGCCGTACTTCTAAGACCTGCAAACAGACAGCAAGCGCTTTCCCCCTAATCGGCCAGTGCCTTTTTCCAATGCCCGCTCCTGAAGCGGAGTCCCATGAGCACACATCTGGCGGCGTTGTCCAGGCACATGCACACGACCGCCTCTGGCAGACCCAAACCGAACGCTCTGATCAGCAGATAAACCCCCAGCGTCCGGATGCCCCAGTTGCACGCCGCGGTAATGTAGAAAGGCCATTTCGTATCGCCGGCTCCGCGCAGTGCTCCTGCGAATATCCATGCAGCTGTCTGAACGGGCTGGATGAATGCGACGATGCGCAGACATTTTTTCGCCAGCGCGATCGCGTCTTCATCGGGCGTGATGATGCGCACCAGCGGATCGGCGAAAACATACAACATGACGCCGGCAAACGACATGACCGCGGCGCCGATGCCGATGGTATAATGCGTGTAGCGCACGGCAAGCTCGGGTTTTTTTGCGCCGAGGGACTGCCCGACCAGCGTCGTCACAGCCGTGGCGAATGCGAAGGCGGGCATGTAGGACATCGACTCGCATGTGGAGTATACGGAATTCGCCGCGAAGACCACCGTGCCCAGGGATGCCACGCAGCGCGTTACCACAATGCCCGCGAATGACATGCAGAACCGTTCCAGCATAGCGGGAACGGACAGCTTGACCACACGGTTGATCACATTAAGATCTGGCTTGAAGGAATCCCGCGGGGATATGCGGGTGGGTCCGTTTTTGACAAACAGTAAGCACAGCAGCGTAAGTCCCCCGATCAGCCAGCTGACGCCCGTGGATACAGCCGCGCCTGTAACGCCCCAGCCCGCGCCGGGCATCGGTATCTGAGACCCGAGCAGACTGACGGTATGGGGCCGGTTGATCAGCAGATAATTGCCGACGATGTTGAAAATGTTCACGAATATGTTGACCCTGAGCGGCGTCTTGGTATCGCCCAGGCCCCGGAACACGGAACCCAGCACCATGATCGCCATTGTGAAGATCCTGAACGCCGACGTGATCAGCAGATACGCCGAGGCTTTATCCATTATCTCCTCCTCGGCGCCCATCCAGCGGGGAATATGCCGGTGAAGCGCACAGGTCATAAGGGCGATGGGCAAGCCCACGCAGACGAGCAGAATGACGGCGTGCCGGATATAGGCTTTCGCAGCTTCATAATTCTTTGCGCCGACGCTGCGCGCCACATAGGCCGTCAGGCCCGTGCCCAGCGCCATGATGACGCCGTTGAACAAGAATACAAACGAATTGCTGATGGATATGGAAGCCGTCGCCTGAACGCCCAGCGCCCCGACCATGGCCGTATCGGCAAATGAAACGAATGTCGAAAGTATCTGCTCAAGGAAGAGCGGCCACGAAAGGAAAAAGATGATTTTGAACGGTGAGATGCTGTCGTCTGTCAGATCGATCCTTCTCTTTGCCATACAGCATCTCCTTCCATCAATTATTCATTGATTTACTATAAACGATATTCGCCGTAAATGCAAGATGCGGTTTTCAGTTTAAAAGGACTGCAGCCGCAATAATTCTTAACCGACTTACGCATCGCGGGAGCCCTCCGCACTTTTTCTTTCTGTACGGTTGACACACTAAAGCATCGGCAGGAAATCAAAAGCATTGGCAAAGCAGCTAAGAATTGCCGGAAATCTTAGCAGAAACCCAAAATAAATCACTGGGCATAGAATGGGAAGTGAAAAATCATCAATTATCCTCTAACAGCTCATTGAAATAGTTCACAGCCATGTCGTGAAAAGCGCGACTGAGTTTTGAATAGTGTTTTTTTGTATTGCGTATAAAGCATACGGGATGCAGCTCCATAGATGGTGGCATAACCAACGGGATAAACAGAATGTCTTCAGAAAGAATGCCTTTCAAATGAAGGTAGACCGTCTTCGTTACAATGCTTGCGGCGATTCCTTCAAACAGTGAGGTTCTGGCAAAGGGGGGATGGCTGACTGAGATCATATAGTTGGGAGTGATACCGGAGCAGCGAAATATGTCATCGATGAGGTGGACTGACATGATATTTAGGAACGGAAGATCTGAAAACGTGGCAAGTTCCGCACTTTCGCCCTCACCGGGCAGAAGGTCCGCATAGTTTTCGCCGTAATGCCCAAGCAGGAGTTTTTTGGAGACCATCATGTAAAGACTGTCGTGGAAAAGGATGTCGGTTTCGATCAGCGGGTGGTTGAACCGGTCAATGGAAATTGTGAAATCCAGCCGCCCGGAAAGCAGCAGATTCATCAGTTCATCAGAGTGCCGTGAATAAAACTGCAGGTGTACATTGGGAAACACTTCATGGTATTTCTGCGCCAGAGAGGGCATGGCGATGCTCGTTCTGAAAAGACTGCAGCCTATACTGAGATTTCCTTCTGCTTTTTCCTTGATATCAGAAAGCAGCGCGCGAATGTTGTCTTCATCTATCTGATATTTCTGAGCGAATTCCAATAGGCATTGACCGGAATAGGTTAATGCAAGCCTTGGCTTCCTTTCGAAAAGTCGGCAGTTGAATTCTTTTTCAAGGCGCGCAATGTGATTGCTAAGATCCTGTTGTGAGATGAACAGTCGGTTTGCTGTCCTAGTAAAATTATAATCTTTGGTGGCTTCACAAAAATATAGCAGGCTCCTGGTATCCATGAAAAGAATCTCCTGTTCCGGCAGCAGAATGCTCTATACAGACCAATGGTTCTTTATGATACATTCATGTATTCGCTGCCCAGCGCTTTTATCCTGCATGCCATTGCAGATTTAACAAATTTATTTAGTGAGCTTACAAATATTTACTAATTTTCTTTGTGTTAAAGATGGATTATAATGTTCACATCGGTATCAGATAAGATACTTCAACACTTTTCAAGGAGGCCATTATGACACAAGCGATCATCACCTTAATCATTCTTGTTGTCGCGGCGGTTCTGTTCATCACAGAAAAACTGCCCGTCCCCCTGACAGCAATGCTCTGCCTTGCCGTTCTCGTCGTAACCGGAATCATAAAACCCGCTGACGCAATTGCCGGCTTCTCCAACACGACCGTGATCCTGCTCATCTCGATGATCCTGGTCGGGAGCGCCCTGTTTGCCAGCGGCGTCACGGAAAAAATCGCGAAAGCTGCCCTGAAGATCGCCAAGACCGAAAGGCAGATGATCATGGTCGTGTTCGTTCTGGGCGCCGTACTGTCCGCCATGCTGAACAACACCGGCGTTATGGCCATGATGATCCCTCTTTTCCTGGGTGTGCAGGCAACTGTCGGCTACAGCGCTTCCAAGCTCATGATGTCCGGTTTCCTGGGCGTCATGTGCGGTGGCCGTCTTACCCTGGTAGGCGACGCGACAGTCAACTCCATTGCGCAGAAGGGTATTGAGGAAGTCGGCGGCACCTTCGGGCCATTTGCCATCGGCCGTATCGGTCTTCCCATCGCCATACTCACTTTCCTCTGGCTGCTCTTCTACGGATACAAGCATCTTCCCGATTGCAAGGCAACTGAAGAAAACATTGTTTTCAAAAACGACGGAGAAAAGAAAGACGCTCCTCTGTGGCAGC
>JAFZLE010000048.1 GCA_017551645.1 Clostridia bacterium
ACGCTGAACTGGTTGGCGTACTCAAGCTCCAGCGAGCCGGTTATGGTGAGGCCCGTGGTTTCCGCCGTTACGGGCAGACAGGTAAGGATGAGCGCAATGATCAGGATAAGCGCTGCCGGGAATCGTTTCATTTGGATGCCTCCTTATGAATTCTATTCTTCCGGGCAAGCTAAAGAAAAATCCCAATTCCGTATGGAATGGGACACACAAACAAAGCAAGCACGGGCTCGTATGTGAGCCCCGGCTTTGCGGCTGTCCTTCTCCCCTGCCCAAGAAATCAATGCCTCAGACAGTTCAGGCAGGTCTCCTGGCTTATGGCTCGGCTTTACCCGCGGCCCGCGCGCCTTCTCAAGCATAGCTCAATGGCGTATGCGCAGACCTTCGCCAATCACAGTAATGGCTGTTGCGCCGGATTCGCACCGGCTTCCCTTTTCACCCGGGCGGCACTTGCCCCCGGACACCTAGACTGCGTATTCGATTGTCGCATTAAGTATACACCGGTCCCCGGCGTTAGTCAAGCCAGTCTTGTCAAGCCGTGTATCAGCAACGCGTTTTGCTCCCTCAGTCATTGCAACCGCGCCGGTATTCTGCTATAATAGACTGGTATTCGACCAAAAGGTCGCAGGTTCAAATCCTGTCACCTCGAGAGCGCAGTGGGCAGGAACAAGAGTTCTTGCCCGCTCTTTATGCATTAAGGAGGTATTCCCGTGAAGAAAGTCGGCATACTTGGTCTGGCGCACGGTCACGTATTCGCCTTCGGCAGCGAATGGAATGAGAACAAGGCATTGGGCGTGGAGATCACGGGCGCCTGGGACAGGGATCCCCAGAGGCTCCGCGAAGGCGCAAAAAAGCTCAGGACAAAAGAGTACGGCGACATTGACGCGCTGCTTGCCAGCGGCATAGACGCCGCAGTCATCACATCCGAGACCGTTTTCCACGCCGACCTCGTCGAGAAAGCCGCCGCTGCCGGAAAGGATATAATCCTGTACAAACCCATGGCGCTCACCATGGCCGAGGCGGACCGCATAGTGGACGCCGTGGAAAAGGCGGGCGTCAGGCTCACCATGGGCTGGCAGATGCGCGTCGACCCGCAGAATGCCGAGATAAAACGGCTGATTGGCTCAGGAGAGCTGGGCAGGCCCTGCCTGTTCCGCCGCCGCCACGGGCTCTCCACCCACGTGTGGACGGACTTTCAGAGCACCTGGCATAACGATCCCGCACTGAACCGTGATATTTTCGCAGACGACTCCTCCCACCCCTTCGACCTTATGCTGTTGCTGTTCGGCATGCCCGAGTCAGTCACCTGCGAAATGAGTACCGTGGTGAACCCCTGCGTGAAAAACGACAACGCCGTGGCGGTGTTCCGCTACCCGGACGGGCTCATCTGCGAGATCAGCCTGAGCTTTACCTGCTCCGCGTCAGAGATAACCACCGAGGTGTATCTGTCCGGCGGTTCCATACAGCAGTACTTCGGCGATAACCCGGCCTGCCGCCTGCCCCGCCCCGCGGGATCCTGCGGCCTTAAATGGTATAAGGAAGGCGACGCGGACTGGACAAGCAGCGATATCCCCAGCCCAAAGGCCCACTCCGAACGCCTGAAAGCCCAGGCAAAGCCCTTCGCCGAGTTCCTGCACGGCGGACCCGCGGTCGCCACGGCCCGGGAAGCCCGCGACTGCCTGCGGCTGGTGCTCATGTGCTACCTTTCCGCCAAAGAGGGCAGGCGCGTGTACGCCGACGACGAAAGGGTCTACGAGTTATAGGCCCATACGCTGTCAAACACAACACCGCCCGGAGCGCCGGGCTGTGTTTTGTTTTGATATCGGTTTTATTTGAGCAGTCCCTCGGGAACGTAGGCTTTCTGGGCTTCCAGCATGTCGTCGAACAGCTGTTCGCCTTCCTCGAGCCCCACGTTGCCCATCTGCGGGTCGTTCATGAAGGTAGCCAGCGCCAGCTTCCTGTCGCCGTTAAGTATCGCCTTAAGCGCGTTCTCCTGGTTCTGCACATGTCGGGTCACCAGCGGCAGCACGCCCTTAGGCATATCGCCCGCGTACACGGGCTGGATGCGGTCGAGCCCGAACAGCGCGTTGGTCTCCACCACCGCCCCCAGGGGCAGGTCGGGGCACTGGCCGTAGTTGGGCACGTTCACGTTGCTCACCAGGTCGCCAAGACCCAGCAGCGCCTTGAGCAGCAGGTGCCCTTCCTCGCCGGAAGGCGTAAGGTCGATCTCCTCTTTGCCGCTGATAAGGTCGTCGCTGCGCTGCAGCCGTTTGACAAGGTCGTCCTCGCGCCAGTCCACGGTGGTCAGGCCGAACTTCCACTTGGTGACCGTCTCGGGCGTCATGGTGTACCACCTGGGCACGAACTCCGCCAGGTGCCTGTCCCCCGCCGCCGCTATGGCGCCGTAGCGCAGGAACAGGTCGAACTTGACCCTCTGGGCGCAGCGGAAGCTGGAATTCATCCAGTTGAGGTCGCCGCCCTCGTCAAAACCTTCCGCCCAATACTTTTCAGCGAATTCCCTGTACATGGGCATAAGGTCTATGCCCTTGTACGACGCGCCCGTAAGCCAGGTAAAGTGGTTTATGCCGGTGACGGTGGTGTAAAGCTCGTGCCTCTCGGCTTCGATCCCTGTGTTTCCCTTCAGCATGGCACACATGAGCTTCTGGGTCCCGAACACCTCATGGCAGCAGCCGAACGCCTTTACCCGGGGAAACACCTCGTACAGCGTGCGCACGCACAGCGTCATGGGATTGGTGTAGTTGATCACCCAGGTGTCGGGCGCGTAGTCGCGTATCGCTTCGGCGATCACTCGGTACATGGGTATGGTCCTTACCGCGCGCATGAAGCCGCCGGGACCCACGGTATCGCCTACCGGCTGGTAGATGCCCAGGCGCTCGGGCGCGTGTACGTCGCTGCGCATTTCCTTAAAGCTGGCGGGGAGTATGCTGATGACCGTGAAGTCGGCGCCGGTGAGCGCCTGCTGCAGGCTTTCAGCCACGGTGTACTTCCAGCGGGATCTGGCGTCAGGATGCGCGCTTATCTTGTTGCCTATGATCTCGTTCCTGCGCGCCGCCTCTTCGTCTATATCATACAGGCGCACGGTGCCGCAGATCTGCGGATCGTTGGCCAGGTCTTTCATGAAGCCCCA
>JAFZLE010000049.1 GCA_017551645.1 Clostridia bacterium
AGCCGGGAGCGTTTGCTCCCGGCTTTTGGTTTTACAGCGCCGCCAGCGCTTTAAGCAGTTCATCGGGCGGCTCGGTCTCAAGCGCCACGAGCGCTTCTTCCAGCTGCGCCCTTCCGCTGTAAGAGACCAGAGGCACGGCGGGAAACGGCTGGGCGGCAAAGTACAGTATGCACAGCGCCGTTATATCAAGCCCGTACCCCTTTGAAAGCACTGCAAGCTTTTCAAGCGTCTTAGCGTTTTCCGGCGTGTCGTACTTGGCGGATACGCCCGGTCTGAGCGCTTCCCCCCTGCTTTTCTTGGTCAGAAAACCGTTGGCCAGCGCGTTGTAACCCATGGCGGCGAGCCCGCTGGACATATGGTAGCCATATGTGGCTTTATCCATGCCAACCAGGGTCTTGTCTTTAACGTTCCGCTCATCTGCCCGCGCCAGGCTCCACATCAGCTGGTTGCACACAAAGCCTTTATACCCGTTGTTTTTTGCGGCGGTCTCCGCCTGCTTAATCCTGTCCAGCGTCCAGTTGGAACAGCCGTAATAACGGATCTTGCCTGCCCCGCGCAGCAGCTCAAGCGTGCAGAGCATCTCCTCCACTGGCAGAGAAACGTCGTCCCTGTGCAGGAACAGTATGTCGATACAGTCGGTGCCCAAAGCGGACAGGCTCTCGTCCACGTCCTTAAGTATCTCAGCTTTTCCAAGCCGCGAAACTGTCATGTCCTCAAGCGGAGGATGGCCGCACTTGGTGCTTATCACCACGGATGCCCGTTTGCCGGAGGCTTTAAGCCACCTGCCTATGACCCTTTCGCTCCTGCAGCGTTCCCCCGGCACCCAATCGCCGTACACATGCGCGGTATCTATCAGGTTGCCGGCTTCGGCATACCTGTCCAGCTGCCAGAAAGCTTCCTTTTCCTCCACCCCGGTGCCGTACTGGGCAGTGCCGAGACCCAGCGGAGACACTTGCAGTTCCGTGCCCTTAAAACCGATCTTTCGCATATCAGTCCCTCCCCGAATCTGATAAGCTTTTGTCACAGCCGCGTTTGGTCAGCGGCCGGCAGTTTATTCCGCCAGCAGCTTGTCCACGTAGTCCAGTTTTTCCCAGCTGAACTCCACGTCCGTCCTGCCGAAATGGCCGTAGGCGGCGGTCTGGGCGTAGATAGGCGCCTTCAGGCCCAGCCGCTCGATTATAGCGGCGGGACGGAAGTCGAACACGCGGCTCACCTTCCTGGCCAGTTCTTCATCGGTCAGTTTGCCGGTGCCGAAAGTGTCTACCATGACGCTAACGGGTCTTGCCACTCCGATAGCGTAAGCGAGCTGTATCTCGCACCTGTCCGCGAGCCCCGCCGCCACCACGTTTTTGGCCGCGTGCCTCGCCGCGTACGCCGCGGAACGGTCCACTTTGGTGGGGTCCTTGCCGCTGAACGCGCCGCCGCCGTGCCTGCCCATGCCGCCGTAGGTATCCACGATTATCTTTCTGCCAGTGAGGCCGCTGTCTCCCTGGGGGCCGCCCACCACGAACCTGCCCGTGGGGTTGATGAGGAAGCGGGTGTTCTCATCCATGAGTTCCGCCGGTATCTCGTGCCTGATGACCAGCTCGATCATGTCTTTCTCTATCTGGGGCTGGCCGACTTTGGGGTTGTGCTGGGTGGACAGCACCACGGTGTCCACCCTCACGGGTCTATTGCCTTCGTATTCCACGGTGACCTGTGCTTTTCCGTCGGGGCGCAGATATCCCACCGTCTTATTTTTGCGCACTTCCGCCAGGCGGCGGGTTATGCGGTGCGCCAGGGCTATGGGCATGGGCATGAGCTCGGGCGTCTCATTGCAGGCAAAGCCGAACATCATTCCCTGGTCGCCCGCGCCGGTGTCTTTCAGGTTTTCGTTCCTGCCCTCAAGCGCGTTGTCGACGCCCATGGCTATGTCCGGAGACTGCTTGTCCACGCACACCAGCACAGAGCAGCTTTCCCCGTCAAAGCCGTATTTCGCCCGGGTATAGCCTATCTCGAGCACTTTCTTGCGGGCGATGGCGGCGTAATCCACGCTGCAATTCGCGCTGATCTCGCCCATTATCATGATAAGCCCGGTGGTCGCGCAGCACTCGCAGGCCACGTGGGCGTTGGGGTCTTCCGCCAGGATGGCGTCCAGTATGCTGTCTGAGATCTGGTCGCACACCTTGTCGGGATGTCCTTCGGTCACGGATTCGCTGGTAAACAGTTTTCTCATCTTGTAAAGTATTTCCTTCCAAACAAACTAATAACCCGCCGTTACAGGCGGGTTTTCACACACAAATCCCCGCCTCATCTTTCAAGGCTTGCGCCTTGCGGGAATTGGCACCGGTTTGAACCGGTTGCCGGGTTTCACAGGGCCCGTCCCTCAACCACTCTTGATAAGGCTTGTTATCGGACAATGATTATATCAGACGCTGAGACGATGTCAAGTAATGGTATGTTAATTGTTGCCTGCCCGGCTGCCTTTTTTGATCGGACCGGCCGCTTCTTTACGAATACCGTCTTGAAATCGCGGCGCTTCTGATATACCATATCCGGTAAAGCAAGTAATTTTGCCAAAACAAAGCCCGCCCGGGCGGAAAGAGGTATCTGTATGCAGTTGTGCGCTCGCAAGGATGTGCCCGTCGAGCAGACCTGGGATCTTTCGCTGATATACCCTGAAGAGAAGCTCATGTGGGAAGAGCTCGAAAAGACGAAAGCAGACGTGAAAGAGTTCTGCGCGGCTTACGCGGGCAAGCTTGACACCGCCGAGATGATAGTAAAGTGCCTGGACGCCATGGAGCCTATCAATCTGGCGATAGACCGCTTCTGGTCCTACGCGGGGCTGGCGCTCGAAGCGGATTATACCGACAACGCGCTGCGGGAGCGCGAGGAAAAGGTCAGCGACGAAGCCACCCGCATGTTCAGCGACATGGCGTTCGTGGACAGCGAGATAATACTGGCTTCCGACGAGGAACTGAAAAAAGCCGTTCAGCTTGCGAAAGGCTGCCGCGTGTATCTGCAGGACCTTATCGCGAAAAAAGCCCACATGCTCTCCCCCGAAACGGAAAAGGCCCTCACCGCGTTGGGCAAGTCACTGGAAGTGCCCTATACCGTGTACAACACCATGAAGCTGGCGGACATCTGCTTTGAGCCCTTTACCGTTGACGGAAAGGAATACCCTCTGGGTTATTCCCTGTTCGAGGATGATTACGAGCTGGAATCCGATGTCAAAGTGCGCCGCGCCGCCTTCCGCGCGTTCTCGGACACGCTGGAAAAGTACAAGCACACCACCGCTGCCGCCTATAACGCATGCGTGTCACAGGAAAAGACAATGTCCGAGCTGCGCAGGTTCGGCAACGTTTTCGACAGCCTGCTTTTTGACCAGAAAGTGACGCGGGAAATGTACGACCGCCAGATCGACCTGATCACCGAGCGTCTCGCCCCGCATATGCGCCGCTACGCCAGGCTGCTGGAAAAAAAGCATGCTCTGGACAAGATCTCCTTCGCGGACCTCAAAATCGCCGTGGATCCGGAATACGACCCCAAAGTGTCCATAGAAGAATCGCACAAGTACATCCGCGACGCCCTGTCCATCCTCGGCCCAGACTATGCTGACATGGTCGACCGGGCGTACCGTGAGCGCTGGGTGGATTTTGCCCGCAACGTCGGCAAAAGCACGGGCGGTTTCTGCTCGGGCATGTATCGCAAAAACTCGTTCAT
>JAFZLE010000050.1 GCA_017551645.1 Clostridia bacterium
CGTGCAGCTCCGTCACGAGTTCCCACATCACATTGGCGCCGAAATTGAAAGCGGAGGACGGCGCGGGCATACGCAGAATATTGACGAAACCCGCGTTCTTCGCCGTTCGGACCGCCCTGTCCATGTGATAATTACTTGTGATGATAACGGCAGGTTCGCCGGGATCGATCAAAAGCGCGGTGTTCCTGAAGTTCTGCCTTGTGGTTTCCGCCCGGTCTTCCAGCCGCAGCCTGCTTTCATCCACTCCGCGCGCCAGCAGGATGTCGCGCATGACGGCCGCTTCGGTCCTTCCGGAAGCGTCGGGATTACCTCCTGTCAGGACCAGCGTCGCGCCCGGGTTCTCGCGCAGATACCGTTCCGCGGTGTCGAGTCTTAAGATCAGGTCATTGACGGGTTTCCCGTTTTCAAGCGCCATGCCGAGCACCAGCGCGGTTGGGGCGGACGTATCTGTACGTATGAAGCCGCCGAGAGTGATCTTGCCCATAAAGAACAAAAACACGGCGTCCGCAAGGATAACGATGACGCGCAGTATCCAGCCGACAGCCCTTAACGCTTTCAGGCTAGTTGCCGTAAACATGCCGAAACGCAGGTCCAGCGCGAACAGAAGGAAACACCCGCAGACGATCAGTTCATGACGAAAGACGCTTATACAGGAATCCTTCAGGACTACAGTCTTGGCGCGCCGCAGCATGACATAGGCAAGATAGACTGTGAAAACGACCGTAAGCATGATGCAGCAGCTGCCAATTATATGGCTTGCTTTCATATTCTGACTCCTATATGCCCGTTATTACAGTGTTTTTACTGCTTTTGGTTAATGACGATTTCTTAGCCCCGATTGTTCCGTTGCCGGCCTGTGGCAGCCGTGATCAGCTTCTGACTTTGATTAGGGCATTATGAAGTATTGAAAAAGTCCTTGCTATTTGCGCTTCAATGCTTTATACTAGGACGCGAGGTGCCCAACTCGCCGCGTGACTGCGGGATATAAACCGTCACAGCCAGCTCACCGACCCCTCCACAGAGCTGGCTTTTATTTTGCTGTCTCAGTACTGCCCGCGGGGCAGCTGTCGGAAGGTCACGGTGCGAGTTCGGCGTCTATAATGTCCTGTGTGATCGTAAGGAAATCAGAGGTGTGCGGATATTCGAGCATTTCGGGATGCCATTGTACAGCGCGGCGGACGGTTTCGGCTGTCAGGGAGATGGCGGCAAGCATGCATCCGCTCTCCCTGATACGGGATATATTCTCTTCGCCGAAGTCGGCCGTATAAGCGAAACAGCGCCTGCCGTACTCAGGAACAGTCCTCAGTTTGTCAGCGGTATAATTCGCGGGCGTATCAATAAAACGGGCATCAGGATCAATGCCTATGATCCTGTTTATCGTGAGCGCCCCGGCAGCGTTAGTGGCATAAACGCACCGCCCCCGCATACCGAAGTCCCGCACCGTGCGGGCGACGGTCTCAGCGAATGCCGCGCCGTTTTTCAGGTCGATATTGATCAGCATGCCTGTCCGGTAGCATAGGGACAGTACCTGTTCCAGAGCGGGCATGTACTGGATGCCGTACTCATCCTTTGCGATGATGACGCTTTTAAGTACGACTGCCGGCGTTTCCGCAATCTCATACTCTACCGGCCGGCCTGCCGCGTCAAAACCGCGGACTATGGGGTCATGACAGACCATCATAACTCCGTCGGACGAGCCTCTCGCGTCCGTTTCGATCATGTCCGCGCCTCGAAGGGCAGCCAGATAAAACGCTGACAGCGTGTTGGGACGCATACTGCCCTGCACATACCCCTGGTGCGCGCTTGTTATGAAAGTGTGTCTGATCTTGTGCTCTATATCATATGACATAGAATCTGCCTCCTAAACCGCGCTGTTATCCGTTTCCACACGACGGGCACTTATTAATTTGGGGGTCAGGATCGCGTCCCCGACAGCGGATAACAAGCTTCTGGCTTCGATCCGCTGTGCATCGTTCATATTCGCCACATTCTCCGGCGTTATATCAGTTTCTGAGATCTCCTGCTGTATATGCCTGATGGCATCGATCATTTCATCGATGCGATTTCGCTTTTCTTCCAGGAGCACGGTCACTTTATCAAACGCGCCGGCGAGATCTGCTTCATCCGATTCAAGAATACGCTTGATGGAATCAGAGTTAAATCCGACTTCTGCGAACATCTGAATGATGAGGATCTTTTTGAAAACCTCCCTGTCATATAACCAGTGTCCTCCCATGTTTGTCGCACTGGGTTTGACAAGCCCCAAGGCGTTATACTTCTGCAGGTCTTTGCGTGTTATGCCTGTGATCCTGCAAACTTCTCCGATCTTGTACATCGTCTGTCCTCCCTGGCAGGATGGATGATGCCCGGCCATTTATGGTGATATTCGATGAGCGGATCTCATCAGCGGTAAATGAACGAATGCAATTTCTGTCTGTTTATTTCGAAGTCCACGTCACCAAGCACGGTTTCACTGCCAAGCCGTTTTTCCCTGTACGAGCCCTGTACCGGAACCGCAAACGTCCCGGCGCTGCTGAACGCTTCCTGGAACAGTATCCTCATGCCCAGGGCCATTATCGTGTTCGTATCCAGGTTGATTTTCATCACGTCCATGGAATCCAGCAGAAGTTCCAACAGCTCAAATGTATTCTTGGTTTTCAGTTTTACTATAAGCAGATTCAGCATCCTTCTCTGACGTTCAGTTCTCTCAAAGTCGCTGTTCGCCGTTCTTATGCGGGCATAAGCCAACGTCTGCATGCCGTTAAGATGTATCCCGGTTCCGCCTTTCTCAAGCATACCGGCATCATACGCCTTCCGGGCGGCTTCAGGCTTCATACTGCCCTGCTTGACGAAATGGTCATACTGGTTCAGAACGACCTTGTTTATTTCGCTTATCTCATCTTCCGTCAGGTCGACCTCGATGCCGCCGATTTTTTCTACCAACGAGGCAAAACCCGTAAAGTCCACGACGACATACATGGTAATGTTCATGCCGAAGTATTCATTCACAGTCCGTACAGCCAGTTTCGCGCCGCCGTATGTGTATGCCGAACTCAGCTTGCAACTTTTGCCCTCGATCCTTACTTCCGTATCGCCCATAAGGGAAGTGATCTTAACTTCCCCCGTGAGTTTGTTTATGGAGCAGATCATTATGGTGCTCGAATGGGACGCCGCGGTAAGGGCAAGCGAGTTCGCACCCAGAAACAGTATGTTCACCCAGCTGTCGTCCAGGCCTTGGGTCGCTCTCAGATCGGTCACGGTGATCGAGCCGGGCTTCAGATCTTCGGATGACTCCGCCAGGGCGCATGATCCGAACATGACGGCCAGCGTCAACAGCGCGCTGAGAACGCGTTTAAGCAGGCTCCTATTATCCAATGCCATATCCTCCTTACATCGCCGTTGCCGACATTGATCATTCTTTATAACGTTACCCATCGCGGCGTGACTCTAACTGAATTCACGATCCCGCCCGTCCAGCTTATGGCGGTATTCCCGGGGCCCAGTACGGGAAATTCGCCGGTCATTTGCGTGTTTTTTAGCTCATTCCCATAATACGCCTCCTGCAGTTCGCTGTCAAGCACGATGCCGTCCTCGATCCCGCTCAGCTGAATTATGCGCGTGCCCACCAGCAGGGTTATATCGCCGCTGCCGGTAATAGTAATAAGGGGCTTTGCCTGTATACCGGTGGGATTCAGCAGGAACGAACCGCTGGTCACTTCCTGCTCAGTCTCGCCGGTGTACAGGCGCAGGAACGGCTTGCAGCGGAAGTTCACGGTAAACGAACGCGGTGCGCTGCCCCTTAGAATCTTGGCGAACTGTATCTGGTTCACCACCCGCGCCTCATAGTACCCGTCAGGCCTGTTGGGGAGCTCCAGCCTTCCGCTGCCGCGGAAATAACCGGCTATAGCCTGAACAGCCTGGGGTGTGGGGGAGGGGCAATAGCATTTGACCGCCAGTGTTATGTCCTTGTACACGTCTGTGCCTTCGGTCTGCGCCAGCGAACCGCTGAGCCCGGGAACGTCGGTGAACGTGACCCGCTCGTCAGGCAGTACTATCTCCGGCAGCTCGCTCACGGTTATCCCGACCGATCGACTGTTTATCCCCATCCAGGTTATATAGTCCTTCATCTTACAG
>JAFZLE010000051.1 GCA_017551645.1 Clostridia bacterium
CTTGCAGTACTCGCCGTTGACCACCGGCACCTCCACGTCATCGGTGCCCCGCAGCCCGTCGCCTATTATGATATAGCAGCCCGTGGTAACGCTGTTAAAGCCGTTTATCTCGGCGTTCATCAGGTGGTCGACGGCGTTTTTTCGGCTGCCGGGATACAGGGTGTTGCAATCCGTCAGAAAGGGCTTTCCGCCCAGTTCCTTGATCACATCCGCCACTGCCTTCACGTAATTGGGTCTAAGGTAGGCAAAATTACCCAGTTCGCCGAAATGCATTTTTATGGCGACGAATTTCCCCTCGAAATCTATGTCGCCTATGCCGGCCTTTTTGATCAGCTTCTGGAGCTTAGCGCCCTGGCTGACGCCCAGGCAGGTCCTGAAGTCGGAATAATATACCTTCGACTTATTCATGCTTCCGCTCTCCTTTACGGTTCGTTCTGCTTCCCGGGACTGCCGATCGCGTTTGGGCCGGCAATTGCCAACATCCGCGGCATATGCAAACAGCATAAACAATCTTTGGGGATTTGTCAATATCGGCAGGAAAACCCAATGGCGGCCAAACGCCTGGCCGGACATGCGCAGCTCATCGACAACAGGCGCAATGCACCTGAAATGCAAATGCCCGATGAAAATCGCTTTGACCTTATATCTTTCGTCGATTATCATTCCGGCTGATCCCGAATTTTCTCCGGGCACCATTCATATCCTATTATAAAACAATAGCTACTATTTTGTCGCAATTGTGTTATAATATTAGTAGTTGTAATACTAAAAAAGGGGCGATCCATGAAAAAGCTGTTATCCCTGGCGCTGTGTATACTGACGCTGCTTTCCTGTGCCGTTCCCGCGCAGGCGGAAAGCAAAGTCTACGTACGCAGAAGCGGCGACTATTACGCCGAGCCTTATTACCATAAAAACGCCGCGTGCTCATTTGGTCTGATTATGAGCAGCGATACCCAGCGGTTAGTTAAGTGCTCCGTCGCTGCCGCTGAGAAGAACTATGTCCGCCCCTGCCCCGTGTGCGCGTACAGCTTTAAACCCATGTTCACAGGCACGTTCCCCAAGTGGACGTACAGTACGCCTCCCTACTATGCCTTCGGCGAAAAGCATTACCTGCCTGTCGCAACGCGGGCAAAATACGGCAACACCAATGAAAAGATAGAGCAGTGGCGAAAGACGAGAAACCCGTCCGCGTATTACGCAGGCGTGTACCTGAACGATTCTGGCACTCACACCGTGCTGATGACAAAACCCACGGCAGCTAAGGCTGCGGGCTGGAAGCGGATGTTGGGTACTGATTTCTGGGTGATAGAAGCCAAATACTCAGAGAAGCAGCTGAATAACCTTAACGCCTACGCCATAAAGCTTATGGGCAAGTACGGCATAAACGCAGTAGGCATAGACACTACAGCCAACCGCGTGAGCATAGGCACGAACGACAATTCCGTCGCCAACATGAAAAAGATATACAACGTCCTTAAGTCCAAAGGCTATCCCCAGGACGCGGTCTGGATCTACAAAAGCGAACCCGGCAGCTCAGATTTCTGATGGAGTTTCACTGGCATATAAAAGATATGGATCCACTCTTCCCGTTTGGCATGAACACCCAACTTTGCAATTGTTTTGCGACTTTAAACCATAGCAAAATGACAGCAAACGATTCAGCTTTTTGAAACTTTTTTGATGCCCTGGATGTGACCCTCTATTATCGCAAGTCTACCCTCTCAATAATGTATAATAGGCGCCTATCCTCTCGGATAAGCGCCTTGTTTTTGCAAGTTTTCTTCATCGCTTCCGCGACCGCAACAGCCGCAGCGACCGTCGCGCCGAGCATGGGGTTGTCACCCTTGGAATTTACTTATTCTTAACATGTTCCAACGCATCTTATCGTATCTCATTGCGCAACAATCTGCTGCCACTTTTAAGCAGTTGTCACTGAGCATAGAATCGCGAAGTTCAGCGTATTATATCATCGCTATGTGAACGATCGCAAAATGCTAACGCGTTATCTGCCATCATACATGATAGCAAGTCTGTGAATTGGCTTTTTCTCACAGATCAGATCTCTTTCCTTCTGAAACAGAACGAATGGCAGCTTTGTTTATTCATATACGGTTTCAGGAGCGGTAAGATCTACTTCCAGTGTCTCGGCACTCATGCCATCTGTCTCGATTGTTACCGTGACTCTTCCCGGGTTCAGACCTGCCTTTATAATAATCAGCAAATGCCCGTCGTGGGTCGGGCAGGAATCGCGTTCAAAGCTCTGTATATCCCACGGATCTCCGTTGTCCATGAGCACAGTCACGGGAACGCCGGCTGTTGTCACAGTGACATCGCGGTCTTTCAGCATATACCTGCGTCCGTGCCCATCTTCGATATACAGATCTGCCATGACTACGCTCCTGCCGTCCGCGGGAATTTCTTTCCGGCCGGTTTCGATCCTTACTGTCTCAGTTCCGCGGTCGGAATACAGCGCGTCCTCAATTACTTTTGTCGATCCTTCGTACCCCTCCACCCTCAATACGCCGGGGATGAAAGGTACATTGAAGTGTATGATCCCATCCGGATGGTCTTTCAGATATCCCCATCTCGGCGTCTGGTCATTGAGATACAAAAGCACTTTTTCACAGTTGGTCAAAACCGCCACGTGCATCATTTTGTCATAGCGCCCGTATTCCCAATGTGACCGCATCTGAGGGAAGCTCCACATGCTTCTGGCGCCGTCCCATGGCTCGCTTTCGTCATACACGCAGATTTTGAGCACGGGCTCGCGTTTGAATCGGGAAGCCATGTACCAAGCCCGCAGCTTCCAGTCGCCGGTAGTGTCCAGCGCGGACCCCGTCCAGCCTCTGTGAGGCCAAAGGTGGGCCTCCCCAATGTAATCGATGCCTGCCCAAAGGATGGCGCCGCACACCCAGTCATATTTGCTGACGATCTCGTAAGGAGATTCCGGACTTATCTGTACATTATTCAGCGCGCGCTCATCCTTCCTGTACAGCATTGTCGTCTCTGTGCCCAGAACAGGTTTGCGGATGCCGTATTCGCGCATCTTTTCGTAGTAATGCTCCATATAATTGCCGCAGAACACGTCGACATATTCGGAGTACCGTTTCAGCGCCGCCAGTTTGACCCCCATAGGTGTCAGGTCGTTATAGTCTTTCAGCACACAGCTTATCAATACACAGCTTACGGCTCTGGTGGGATCCAGCGTCCGTACTGCGTCTGTAAGTTCCTTAAGGTACGCAAAAAACTTCTCGGAGAATTGATGGCTCACCTCATTGCCCACGCTCCACAATATCACGCAGGGATGGTTGGCGTCCCGGCGGATCATGGCAGACAGATCGGCGAAGCGCTCGCTCCAGCAGCGGTCAAAATACATACCGCAGCCTTCCCACTTATCCATCAGTTCGTCCACGCACAGAAAGCCCATTTCATCGCAGATGTCATAGAAATACTCCGGCATTGGGTGGTGTGCGCAGCGCACGGTGTTCACCCCCATCTTTTTGAGGCTTCTCAGGCGGCGTTCCCAGATCTCCCTGGGAACTGCGGCTCCTACCGCCCCTCCGTCATGATGCAGGTTGACGCCCCACAGTTTTGTCTTGACGCCGTTGAGCAGGAAACCGTCTTCCCCGTCAAACACCGCGCTGCGTACGCCGAAAGCCGTCTCGACCGAATCCATACCGAGAGTGACCTTGGCACGGTACAGCGCAGGCGAGTCTGTCGACCAGAGTACAGGCTCTTTTATGCTGAAGTTCCAGCGGGTCACCTCCTGTGCCGGAACCGTCTGTTCATATACGATGCTTCCGTCGGGAGCCGTTACCTTGAGCGTGATGTTTCTGCCGCCGCAGTCGCCGCCGATTTCGGCGCTCACCTCTGTC
>JAFZLE010000052.1 GCA_017551645.1 Clostridia bacterium
CCCAAATTGCCACAGGTCGCGGACATGCTCGCTGAGCTGTTTGAGGAGAGGGCGAAGGGCGGCATGCCAATGGACGTGATGATGAACGTGAACATGGCGCGCCCGGACGCGTATTTCCGCTCGCTTATGCGGGACAGGCTGAGCAAACCCGCACTGGAGTTCTTTGACAGCCGAGTGGGTGTTACTGGCATATTCGCCATGTGCATCTCGCCCCTCGCTCCCGAGTGGCTTAAACGGGAAGACCCGCTGGCGCTGTGGAACAACGGCTGGGAGACCCAGACCGTGAGCCGAGCGGAACTTAAATGTCCCCCGCCGCGGGCGCCCCGCCTGCTGCTGACGGATGACATCGGGCGGGAGGAGACCCGCAAGCTGTACACCCTCAACATGGCGCACGCGCTTTTGTGCTACCTGGGTCTGCCGAAGGGTCTTAAAACTTCCCTGGAAGCGGTGAAAGATACTGAGCTCAGGAGAGTCCTCGAAGGCGCGCTTAACGAAAGCAGCGCGGGGCTGGAACATGAATTCGGCTTTGGCGATACAGAGATGGCCGCGTGGCGGCAGAAGATAATCGGGCTGCTGGAAAACCCGTATATAGAGGACGGACTGCAGCGGCTGGGCGCGGACACCCGGCGCAAGCTGGGCGCGTACGACCGCCTGGCGGGACCCGCGAGGCTGTGTTTCAGGGCGGGAAAGGAACCCGTGAACCTGATAAAGGCGATACGCGCGGGCTTTGAGTATGAAAACCCGGACGAAGGCACCGCGGAAGTAAGGGAGTTTTACAGGGCTCACGGGCTTGCAGCTTCGGTGCAAAAATACTGCGCCCTTACCCCCGGAGACGGGCTGTACGAGCGCATAGTAACGATCTGATTCAATAATTAATTTATTTCGCGGACGGGTACTCGTTGCACAGCAGGCGGTACGGGGGCTCGTCCTCTTCTATTTTCGGGAAGCGCCCCACGGGCGGATTGAAGCGGTTGTCGGTATTGTCGTCATTGCACTGGCTGACCTCGCCCAGCAGCACGCTGCCCGTGCCCTTTTCTACTTCAAAATCGTGATACAGCCCCCGGGTGATTGAAATGCTTTCACCCGGCGTCAGGCGTACCTGCGTGCCGGCGGGCACGGTGCGTACGCGGCCGTCCGTATGTACGGTGACGTCGCTCTCCCGGTCGATGCCCTCGTCCGGCAGGCTGTTGTACACCCTTATCAGCACGTTGCCGCCGCCCCGGTTGATTATGTCTTCCATCTTGAACCAGTGGAAGTGGTTGGGGCACGTCTGGCCTTCTTTCAGGTACAGCAGTTTTTCGGCGTACTGCTTGGGATACTTGTCCGGCATGGCGCGGTTTCCGTTGCGCACGGTTATAAGCGAGAAGCCCACGCGGTCGAATTCGCCGGTGCCGAAGTCGGTTATGTCCCAGCCCAGCATGCATTCCCTGACCTCGTCGTACTCATGCCCCAGCTTTTGCCACTGTTCCGGGGCGATATCGCAGAAGGGGGGCAGGAAGCAGCTGTATTTACGGCACATGGCTTCCATTTCCATGAGCGCGCGGTTTATCTCGGAGCGTTTCATATCGCTGCCTCCTTTTTTATGTCGTGCCTGTGAGTTTTTTGCGGGGGAAGGCGCGCATGAACCTGTACACCGCCTCAAAGTCCATCATGCCGCCCACGGCGCTCACGCTCAGCAGGCTGCATGCGGCGGCGGCGGAAGCGATTTCGAGCATCCCCATGTCGTCCATTTCCCGGTAGATCGCGGTGAGTGCGCCGGCGCAGAAGGCGTCGCCCGCGCCTACGCTGCCCTTGATCATGTCTTCGGGGATGTCCAGCGACGGGCACAGGGTGAAGCCGCCATCCCTGCTCAGGCACAGCCCCGCCTCAGGCGCATGCACTATGACTTTGCGCGCCACGCCCTGCCCGAGTGTGCGCTCCATGGCATCCCTGAGCGTATGGATATCCAGGGTTCCGTTCTCCCCGCGGGGATCGAGCCCCCACACCTGGCAGCATTCCAGCTCGTTTGCGATAAAGTAATCGCAGTATTTGAGCGCGGGCAGCACCGTCTGGGCGTACTTGCCGGATGTGTCGGAAACTATGTCAACGCTGGTGCGGATCCCGCGCGCCTGCACGTCTTTCAGGAAACGCGCCATAACGGTGCCGTATTCGGGATCCGGGGCGTCGAAACGGTCCAAAAGAAGTATGTAGCCTATGTGCAGCAAACGGCAGTCGAGGCTGCCAAGATCGATCTGGGAAGGCTCGAACTCGGCGTTGGCGCCACGCGCGTGAAAGAACGTGCGTTCGCCGCCTGGCAGGCTCATGACGTCGCTGAAACTTGTAAGGGACGAGGGGGAGACCATTATCCCTTTCACGTCCATGCCGCTTTTGACCAGCTGTGAAAGTATGAACCTGCCGTAGTCGTCGTCGCCCACGCGCCCCAGCCCCATCACGGGCAGGCCGGGGTCGAGAGTTTTAAGGTCTATCCCCACGTTGGGCACGCAGCCGCCCACGGCCAGGGACACGCTTTTTATGTTGGAAAGCATACCCACGCCGGGGTAGGCGTCTATGTTCTTTACCACGTCCGCCACTATGTTGCCGGCGACGCAGATGCCCTTGCGCTCAGGGCGGGAAACGTCACACGCCATGTTCATCACCTCCGGATACACGGCCTGATTATATCAGATTCTGCCGCGATTTTCCAGAGAAAAACAACAGAAGATAATCAAAAAGCGTATAAATATACCGGAAAAGCAGGCAAAATGCAGCTTCGGTTAATTATTTTACACAGCGCTTGACATAATTCGGCGAAAGTGCTAAAATTTTAGTTCGTTAAATGGGGAGTGTTTTTTCGGTCGCTCCGGCGGCCGGATCTCATCGCCCCGAAATAATATTATAAAGGAGAGTTATCCCATGAAGAAGATCTTAGCTCTGGTACTTGCTCTGATCATGTGCCTCGGCTGCGTCGCCATGGCTGAAATGGTCGGCGTATCCATGCCCACCCAGGACCTGCAGCGCTGGGTACAGGACGGCGAGAATATGCAGAAGGAACTGGAAGAGAACGGCTATGAGGTCATGCTGACCTACGCCGCCAACAATGTGGCCCAGCAGATCGCGGACATCGAGAACATGATCACCAAGGGCTGCAAAGTGCTGGTCATCGCTTCCATCGACGGCGGCTCCCTGGGCGCCGTGCTGAAGACCGCCAAGGAGAACGACGTCATGGTCGTAGCCTATGACCGTCTGCTCATGGACACCGACGCCGTAGACTTCTACGCCACCTTCGACAACTACAAGGTAGGCTCCATCCAGGCTCAGTTCATCATCGAGAAGCTCGAGCTCGAGACCACCGACAAGACCTACCGCATGGAAGTGTTCGCCGGTTCTCCCGACGACAACAACGCCCGCTTCTTCTACGCCGGCGCCATGGATCTGCTCAAGCCCTACATCGAGGCTGGCAAGCTGGTCGTGACCTCCGGTCAGTCCGACTTTGAGACCTGCGCTATCCTGGGCTGGGGCACTCCCGACGCCCAGACCCGTATGGACAACCTGCTGGCTGCCTACTACACCGACGGCACCTTCCCGGATCTGGTGCTCAGCCCCAACGACTCTCTGGCCATGGGTATCGCCAACTCCCTCGAGCAGGCGGGCTGCCCCATCGAGAACTTCCCGGTGATCACCGGTCAGGACTGCGACAAGGCCAACATGAAGAACATCATCGCCGGCAAGCAGAGCATGTCCGTGTTTAAGGATACCCGCACCCTCGCCGCTCAGGTGGTTGAGATGGTCAACGCCTACCTGCTGGGCGAAGAAGTGCCTGTAAACGACGTCGAGACCTACGACAACAACGTGAAGGTTGTGCCTTCCTTCCTGTGCGATCCCGTGTTCGCCGACATCAACAACTACGTCGAGCTGCTGCTCGAGTCCGGCTACTACACCGAGGACGACCTGAAGTAATTCCCAAGCCGCGGAAGGTAAGTCTTTCCGCTTATGAGAAAGGGCGGGCAAAACCGCCCTTTCATCGTATTTCTTTTCCTTATCCGACAGAAGGGACTGAGCCTATGAATCTTTTGGAGATGCGGGGCATTACCAAGACGTTTCCCGGCGTAAAAGCGCTGGACAACGTCAACCTTCAGGTAGAAGACGGGGAGATCCACGCGCTGGTGGGCGAAAACGGCGCAGGCAAATCCACGCTCATGAAGGTGCTCAGCGGAATTCATCCTTACGGCACATACGAGGGCGATATCCTGTACGACGGCGAGGAGTGCCGTTTTCAGGAGATTCGCGATTCCGAAAGCAAGGGCATAGTTATCATTCACCAGGAACTGGCGCTGGTACCCTATCTCACCATTGCAGAAAACATGTTCCTGGGCAACGAACAGAGAAAGACCAAGGGCGTGATCGACTGGGACGCCACCTACGAGAACGCCGTCAAGTTCATGCGCATAGTCGGGCTTGAGGATTCACCCCGGGAGCTGATAAAGAACATCGGCACCGGCAAGCAGCAGCTGGTGGAGATCGCCAAGGCGCTGGCGAAGAACGTGCGCCTGCTCATACTGGACGAGCCCACCTCATCCCTTACGGAAGCCGACAGCAAGAACCTGCTGGACCTGCTTCTGCTGCTCAAGGATACCCGTCATATAACATCCATTATTATCTCCCACAAACTGAACGAGATCGCCTACGTGGCGGACCACATCACTGTCATACGTGACGGCAAGACCATAGAGACACTGGACAAGAAGACCGACGATTTCTCCGAAGCCCGCATAATAAAAGGCATGGTCGGGCGCGAGATGACCAACCGCTTCCCCAAGCGCGAGGGAGTGGAGATCGGGCCCGTATCGTTTGAGATAAAAAACTGGACGGTGCACCATCCCCTGTATCCCGAACGCAAGGTAGTGGACAACGTGTCCATCAACCTGCGGAAGGGCGAGGTAGTGGGCATCGCGGGGCTGATAGGCGCGGGGCGCACTGAGCTGTGCCAGAGCGTGTTCGGAAAAGCCTACGGGACCCATATCAGCGGTCAGCTGTTCAAAGACGGCAAGGAAATTCGCCTGAACACCGTGTCTGACGCGGTCGAAGCAGGCTTGGCATATGTTACCGAGGATCGTAAAGGCGACGGACTGGTCCTGAGCAATTCGATAAAGCACAACATAACCCTGTCCCGTTTGGGCTTCGTGAGCGAGAGGGGCGTGCTCAATGCCGACCTGGAGTACGCGAAAGCACAGGAATACAGGGAAAAGCTGGGGATCAAAACGCCCACGGTGGAACAGTACGTCAACAACCTGTCCGGCGGCAACCAGCAGAAAGTGCTGGTGGCCAAGTGGATGTACGCTCAGCCGGATATCATGATGCTGGACGAGCCTACGCGCGGCATCGATGTAGGCGCCAAATACGAGATATACTGCATAATCAACGATATGGCGGCGGAGGGCAAGACCATACTTATGGTGTCTTCCGAGCTGCCTGAGCTGCTGGGCATGTGCGACCGCATCTACGTTATGTGCGAGGGCAAGCTGATAGGTGAGCTTCCTGTGGAACAGGCCAATCAGGAAGTAATCATGCAGATGATCATGGAAGCCAGCAAATCAAACATCGGCACCGAGACCGAATGAGATCTTCAACTGCGAAAGAGGGAATTGAACCATGAAAAACGGCGCTAAGATCGGAATGATACTTTTGTTGGCAGCGGCGATCGCGCTGACTGTCTTCGGAGCGATGGGGCTCAGCTACGAGCGCCAGGAACGCGCCGCCCAGAAAACGCCTTACGAGGAGTATCTGGAGAAGGTCAGAACGTTTGACGCGGAAGCCAAGTGCTACCAATTGGCCGGCGAGACCTCGGTGGCGAATATGGACGCGTATATCGCCCAGATGGAAAAGGACCAGGCGGCGTTCCAGGCGGCGGGGGGAGACCCCGCACTGGTGGACAGCTTCCTGACCGAAGCCCGCGCCCAGAGGGCCGAGGCGGCCGAAAAGCACCTGAAGACCATTACTGACAAGTGCGCGGACATCCAGTCCTACGAGGGCCGCAGCGAGGAAGACACCGAGGCGATAGAGCAGGCCAACAACCAACTGCCCAAGGTAAGCAATCAGGTGAAAGCCGCGCTGAAGAAAATGACCAAGATCACGGACACCGAGAGCAAACAAAGCTGCGAGACCGTGGTATCCAAGCAGTTTGACAAAGCGCGCGCAGCGATAAAGGATGCCTGTGAAAAGAACGGGCTCACGCTGGCGCTGGACGAGTTCGCAGTTGAGACCAAGTCCGTGGACGCGTTAAACGCCGAGCTTGCCAAGGTCGAAGAAGCGGAACAGCTGCTAAAGGCGGAAGAGGCAGAGGAGATCAGGCGCATAGAGGAGCTGGGCAAGGGCTTCAAAGGCTACCTGAAGCGCAATTGGGATTACTTCTTCTGGCTGGCGGGCCTGGCGCTGGTTATAGCGGGGCTGTGCTTCCTGGGCTGGTTCAAGCCGGAGCTGCTCAAGCAGATAGGCAAAAAAGCCAACAAGAGCATGATGCTTATCGCCCTGGTAGTGATAACCCTGTTCTTCTTCGTGACTACCCGCTACTCCAACCTGACCCCCGCGAACGTCTATAACGTAATCAACCAGTATTCCTACATAATCATACTGGCGACCGGTATGCTTTTGTGTATCGTGTCCAGCGCCAACATCGACCTGAGCGTCGGCCGCGTGATGGGCTTTATCGGAGCCGTCGCGGCCAAGCTCATAATCGACGGCGGCATGCCCGTATGGTTCAGTATGCTGGTGTGCCTGCTGCTGGGCATACTGATAGGCGCCTGGCAGGGCTTCTGGATCGCGTACGTGAAGATACCCGCCTTCGTAGTCACCCTGGCCGGCCAGCTGACTTTCTACGGCCTGACCATGGTGCTGCTGAAGGGCGAGACGAAAGCGCCCTTCCCTGACTCTTTCAACAACGTATTCGGCGCGGCGCTGCCCGACTACCTGGGCGATCTGTTCAAACTCAACCTGGGCCTGAATATCACCACCATGCTGATAGGCATCATCGTAGTGCTGATATTCCTGTTCGTGCAAATCAAAAACAGGGCGCAGCGCGTCTCCAAGGGCTACAGCGTGGAACCCCTGGGCTCGATGCTTATAAAGTGCGTGGCGATCTCCGCGGTACTGCTGTGGCTGTTCTACTCCCTGGCCAAGTATAAGGGCATGCCCACGGTGCTTATCACCGTATCACTGGTGCTGCTCATCTACATTTTCATAACCAGCAAGATGGTCATCGGGCGCCACCTGTACGCCATGGGCGGCAACGTGAACGCGGCGAGGCTGTCGGGCGTAAAGACCCAGAGGATGCTGTTCCTCACTTACGTCAACATGGGCTTCCTGGCCGCGCTGGCCGGACTGGCGTTCACCGTGCGCGCCAACTCCTCCTTCCCCAGCGCCGGACAGGGTGAAGAATTAAACGCCATCGCGGCCTGCTACATCGGCGGCGCTTCCGCTTACGGCGGAGTCGGCACCGTGGGCGGCGCGCTGGTGGGCGCGCTCACCATGGGCATGATCAAGAACGGCATGTCCATCATGGGCATGCAGCAGTCCGTGCAGCAGGTGGTGCTGGGCCTGGTGCTGCTGGCGGCAGTCGTTATCGACATCGTGTCCAAGTCCAACGGCACCTCGCTGTCCTTCCTGTCCCGCTTTGGCGGCAAGGGCAAAAAGGCGGTCCAGGCGCCTGCGCAGAAAACCTGAAAACATTGAGCCGTACGGCGCCGTTCCCCGAAAGGGGGAGCGGCGCCGTTTTTATGTGAAAATCGCCCGGGCGCGGCATTCGCGCAGAGGAAGGGCGCAACCCGTTATATGTTAAAATTCTATATCCGCTTGCATTATTGACCGCGCTGTGTTATTATAACAAATGCGCATCCTTGCTCTGCAGGAAAATGCAGGGCCGTATAGTCCAAAAGGAGGATTTTTAATGAACAAATACGAAGTCATGTACGTCATCGACGCCGCGCTGGAAGACCAGGCGAGGCAGGACGTAATCAGCCGCTTCAGCTCCGTTGTAGAGAACAACGGCGGCAAGGTGGAGCGCGTGGATGAGTGGGGCAAGCGCCGCCTGGCGTATCCCATCAACTACAAGACCGAGGGCTACTATGTGCTTATGTACATGTCCGCCCCCAGCGAGCTGCCCCGTGAGCTTGAGCGTAACTTTAAGATCAGCGACGCGTGCATCCGCTATCTCGTCACCCGTCTGGAAGGCGAAATCCCCGCCAAGCGTGAGCCCCTGAAGCCCTACGCCGCCAAGGAAGCCGCTCCCGCCGAGGAAGCTGCCGAAGCCGCCGCCGAGCCCGCCGAAGCGCCCGCTCAGCCCGCCGAGGC
>JAFZLE010000053.1 GCA_017551645.1 Clostridia bacterium
CTCAGCTTTGTCAGCGGACTGGGCCTGACCACTCTCGTCATGCAGCTTTGGGCCATGGTCACCGACGCCACCGACGACATCGAGGTCAGGACCGGCAGCCGCGATACCGGCACCGCTTACTCGGTCTTCAACTTCTTCCGCAAGCTCGGGCAGGTGCTTTCGGCGGTATGCGTCCACGGCGCGCTGCTGTGTATGACCTACCGTTACGAGAAAGGCGCGGTACAGACTCCCGAGAACCTCAAGATCATGTACGACCTCGCCACGCTTATCCCCGCCGTACTGTTCGGCGTGATGGCGCTGCTGCTGTTCGTTGTCTATCCGCTCTCAAAAAAGAAGGTCGCGGAGCTTCAGGAACAGAAGGAACTGAACCTTAAGACCTCTTACGAGAACAATGTCATTGATATCTGATAAATAAGCAAAAAAACGAAGAAGCACAAGGAGCGACCATGCAGCCAGCCCTTGTGCTTCTTTTCGTCAAAATGTTGTTTTCCCCGCATCACAAAACCACACCGGCAGGTCTTCCGGCATACACGGGACCGTTAGCTCGGCCCCGCCCGGGTATACGGTGCCTTCGCCGCGCAGTTTCCATCCCGCCGGGCTTGCGGGAAGCGTAACGGTCACATCCTCCGCGCCCTCGTCAAAGACCGGACATGCAAGAACGCTCCGTCCGCAGAAGAAGCAGTCGCTCTCCGGGTCATAGTCCGGATACCGCAGAAAGACGGGAAGAATAAGCGGATCAAATGTCTCGCGTGAGCGCTTTTCTTCGGTGGTAAGATAGGGTATCAGCCTCTCCCGCAAGGCGAACAGCTTTCTCACTGCGGGCATCAGCTCCGGGTATAGCCACGGCATGGTGGACGGCTCTCCCGGCTTCATGGAATGCAGCGTGAAACGCGGCAGGAACAAGCCGTACTGCAGCCAGCGCATGAAGAGCTCCTTCCCCGGCTTGGGCCCGGAAAAGCCGCCGATGTCCGGCCCGAAGAAGATGAAACCGCTTAGCGCCATGGTCATCGCTTGTTTGTGGTTCCAGCGCAGCTCTGAAAAATCCGTGTAATTATCACCCGTCCATGTCGACGCGACGCGCTGTGTCCCCGCTATAGCGCAGCGGGACACGTTGAACGGTATCTTCTCCCCCGCCTCAACGCTTGCCTCCCTGCTTGCCCTTGCCATCAGGTATGAAAACAGCGGCCGGATACGGCAGGCCGGGACCGGATGTCCGAAGAAGTATGCTAATACCGACTCGTCCTGTACGTCGTACTCGTTGTTGTCGTTCCAGATGTTCCGGTAGCCTCTGTCGGCCAGCTCGCGGCGGACGCACGCTTTCCAGAAATCATACGCGCCGGGATGCGTGAGATCAAGGTAACTTGCCATGCCTCCCCAGAACGGGAAACAGGCGGGCGTCCCGTCGGCATAACCGAGGAACCAGCCCTGTCGCGCTATCTCGCTATACATGGGGTGATCGGTCAGAAAGGCGGGCTTGACGTTGGGTATCAGACGCATGCCGCGTGACTCGTAATATTCCGCGAGGCCCTCCGGCGACGGCACCTTCTCCCGGTTCCAGTGGAAGACGCAGCGCAGGTCTCCTATCTGCGTGTAACCGCTTGAGAGGTAAAAGCCGCCCGCGTTGATGCCCTCCGCCTCACAGCGCTCAGCGAATCCACGCACCCTAGCGTCCGTGTCGGGCGCGTCGGTGTACTCCATGGTGGAGCCGCAGTAGCGGAAAGCCCATTCCGGCGTCGGCGCCGAGGGCCCGCAGAGACCGCAGAAGCGCCTGATTATCTCCTCCGGAGTTCCGAGTATCAGATAGAATACAAGGTTCTCCTCCTCGAAATGTATGGAATTGAACGGCTCGAAGTAGTTGTCGTGCTCCGCGCCGAAGTCGATCACACCGTTGGAATAGGTGTCATAATACAGCCCATAACTGCCTCCGCCGTGCCGGCAGATATAGAACGGGATCTGCTTATACAGAGGATCGCTGTATTGCGCGCGGAATCCCATAGAATCTGTCACTGACAGGATATAGCGTCTTCCTGTTTTATTGACCGGCCCGCTCTTGTCGCCGAGTCCGAATATCTGCTGATCTTCGAACCGGTCGGTATAGTGAGCCGTATCACGCCCGAGCTCTCCGGAGAAATTATACGCAAGGCCGCTGCGGTCACGGTACAAGACGCCCTTGCCCGTCTCCGCCGTTATGCGGAAATTGCGCAGCTCTATGCTGAATCGAACGTCATCCAGCGTAAACCGCACGTTCTCCGTGTCTTCTATGATTTCCGGCGACGCGAGCGAGAAACCGTCTGTAGACAGCTTGTCCCGCCCTGTCAGCGGCATATTCCCGTCCGGACAGACACTCCATGTCGGCAGCGGCGGCACGCCCTCCCGTATCATTGCTACCCGCAGGATGTGATCTAAAAAGTCTATCCTGATACCTACGCCGTCGGCCGCGTATACGCGGTACGAAGACGCGCTTTCCGCTGGCCGGAACCTGTGGTCGAACTTCATGCTATCGGGTCACTCCTTCTCAGGAAATTGCGCAGGAGCTTTCCGTACTGGACATGCGCCATGCGGGTACCTTTCTTTCCAATACGCAGCACCCTTGTGCGCAGTCCGTGTCCGGCTTTCTTCCACACCGGCAGACAGTCCGCGTTCGGATCCCCGCTTCGGGCAAACCCGGATATATACGCGATCATCTCGTCCGACGCCTTATGGTCGCGCTCCCCGTAAGGCCGCCAGCTTCTGTCAAGAGTGCCGAAGACATAGCGCACATCCGAGGAGTGGAACGCCCGGTTGTCGTCGCCGGGGGCGTCGAGGTCGAAGTAATAAACATAGGCATCGTTCTTTCGAGCGAACCTGTTCCCTATCCGCGCAAGTATCGGAGCGTACATATCCGCGTTGGTATAGCCGATCATATAATCCACCGGCAGAGGCGTCCCGAACAGACGGCCGACGCTGTCGGGTATCAGCATCCCGTCAACTACGGGCATGGTATTGTATAGGTTGTCTTTTCGCTGTTTGCGTATGGCTTCCACGGCGTCGAACAGGACCTCTATCGGCGCGGTTTTCAATTCCTCAAAGCTGCCGCAGCCGGAAAGGCGGATGAACTGCTCCCAGTATTCTCTTGTCTTTGCCGCGGGCTTTGGCTGGGCGAGCTTCGGGAATTTTCCCGCGCCCGAAAGCATGACCGCCCGTCGGAAAAGGCCCTCGTGCGCCGGATTCAGGCACAAGTACTGTATCGAGATAGCGCCCGCGCTCTGCCCCATCAGCGTGATGTTATCCGGGTCGCCGCCGAAATCGGCGATGTGTGCCCTGACCCACCGCACGGCGGTGAGCTGATCGTCCATACCGAAATTGCCCTCCCTGCCGTAAGCCGCGAACAGGTCGGAATGTGTCAGATAACCCAGCACCCCTACCCGGTAATTGGCGATGACGGTGACGACGCCGTGCTCCGCGAATGCCGAACCGTCAAAAGCGCCCTCACAGTTGAGGCCCGAATCAAAACCTCCCCCGTAGAAATAGACTATGACCGGGGCGTCTTCCGCCTCATAAGGCGTATATATATTGAGATTCAGACAGTCCTCATCGTATGTGTATTCCCGTCCTTCACGGAACTCCTTCTTATAAAAGCGGCGTGTGGGGTTCTCCTGATGTTCGTGGACGGCGCGGTTCTGGGGACAGCCGGGGCCAAATACTGTCGCGTCCAGCGTGCCTTCCCACCGTTCCGACGGCTCTGCGTATTCAAAGCGCCCGGCGCGCGCGAACCGCACTCCCCGGAACTCCCTGCACCGGCCATTGTCCAGACCGTACAGCTTCCCGCACGCTGTATCAAGAAGTACGCGCTTCATATTATTATCCCTGCTTCCGTTCAATTTGATTTCGTTATCCATAGCCTTTGCTTCCTTTTATTATTATAATGCAAGACCATTATAAACCATCATGTGGAATATAACAAGAGATTTCAGGCAATAGCATAAATGGTTGATTCCAAGATGTCATTTGGCATATCTGTCTGCAAATATGCCGCTATCACGCACGAAAAGCATTATCACTGAAACGGTGCTCTCGCTATTTTCTACCCCGAGGCTTTACTTCCCGGCGGCTGTATGATATAATTAAGATATTATCCAGATTATCCGGAGTATGTACAATATGAGAAAAAGGAGATTAGGATGAAACAGGGATATGAGGACGCTTTTTCCGATCTACAGTCAGAATACATTTCGCTTTGCTTGGAATATGCAGAGGGAAAAGCTGAAGAGATATTTGCTTACATTTACAGGACCAGGACAATGAGAATGTTTAACGCATTCTACAGGTCAGAGGGGAAGATCGTTTCCGCAAGCCAGATTGATACGACCTGCAACGATGATGAGTTTCTGCAGATGGGCAGGAATGATATTTCCAGGCTTGAGGAAATCTGCGCGGAATATGAAGCGGCACTTCCGAATGAGATAAAAATGCATTATGATGTGAAGACCGGAAAATTTGATTCTGATATTTCTTATGAAAACTACAGTATCAAGAACAGGGTAACGCCCATGCAGGTGTTTATGTCATGGTTGAAGGAGGAGAAGAATAAGACACAGTAGTCAAAAACATATGTGCTTATTACAATAAAAGATGGAAAAGTTATTACAGAAAAGAAATAGATCAGGTATGTCAAAAACAAGAAAACTGATCAGCTGTATATTAAAACTGATCGTTATCGTATCCGCCGCCGCGGGTACGGTCACGAGCGCTGTCTCCGGCAGGAACTCGTTTATGGGCGGCAGCAGGGTGTTTATGTATTTTACGATCCAGTCCAATATCGCCGTTGCTCTTATCAGCGTGATAGGCTTGTTCCTTCTATTGAAGAACAGGACGGTCGGAAATGCATGGTACGTTGTGAAGCTGGCAGGCGCTGTTTCCATAACGCTAACCGGGGTCGTGTTTACAATAGTGCTTGCGCCTACGCTTGGCGCGTTTGCATGGAAAGCACAGAATGTACTTACACATGTTGTTGTTCCGTCAGCGGCTGTCGCGGATTTTTTCGTGGCCGCGCCGGACACCCGTATCAAAAGGAAAAACGTGCTCTATGTTCTCATCCCGCCGTTAATGTATGTCGTATATTCCGGGGTCGGATATATCCGCGGCTGGGATTTTGCAAAAGGGAAAAACTACCCTTATTTTTTCCTGAATTGGGGCAGTCCCGCTGGAGCGTTCGGATTTACCGGTGAACTGCCATACCTGGGATATGTATGGTGGATATAGATATTGCTGGTGTTCCTGCTAGCTGTGGGATTATTATATGTAGCTGTCACAGATAGGATAAGTGCGAACAA
>JAFZLE010000054.1 GCA_017551645.1 Clostridia bacterium
AACAGAGGGGATCATGGGGCGCAGCGCCCTTTCAGCCAGCGCGCCGTGGCCGATCTCGCGGCGGCCGGGGGTGCGCAGGGGCTTGGCTTCGCCGGTGGAATAGCCGGGGAAGTTATAGTGATGCATGTAGCGCTTGGTGGTTTCGGGGGTGATGCCGTCCAGCAGCTGCACTTCACTCATGGGAGCCAGGGTGCAGATGGTCATGACCTGGGTCTGGCCGCGGGTGAACACGGCGGAACCGTGGGGACGGGGCAGCACGCTGGTCTCGCACCAGATGGGGCGCACTTCGGTGAGCTTTCTGGCGTCGGGACGGATGCCTTCGTCGATTATGCGGCGGCGCATGACTTCCTTCTGGATGGAGTACAGCGCGTCGCCCACTTCGGCCATGCGCTCAGCGTACTTCTCGGCGAAGTGCTCGTTCACTTCGGCCTTGACCTGCTCTTCCCGCGCCTGGCGCTCGGAACGGTCGAAGGTCTCGAACATCCATTTCACTTTGTCGTAGGCGTACTCGCGCACATCGGCTTTAACGTCGTCACCGGGCAGCTGCAGGGGGAACTCCTGCTTGGTCTTGCCGATCTCGCTTACGATGTTCTCCTGGAACTCGACGATGCGCTTGACCTGCTCGTGGGCGAAGAGGATGGCCTTGAGCATGACTTCCTCGCTCACTTCGTTGGCGCCTGCCTCGACCATCAGCACGGCTTCCTTGGTGCCGGCCACGGTCAGATCCAGAGCGCTGACTTCGCGCTGCTCCTGGGTGGGATTGATAACGAACTCGTCGTCCACAAGGCCGATGTTGACCGCGCCTACGGGGCCGGCGAAGGGGATCTGGCTGACGCACAGGGCGGCGGAAGCGCCGATCATGGCGGGAGTCTCGGGAGAGCAGTCAAAATCGACGCTCATCACGGTGGCGGTGACCGCCACGTCGTTCCTCATTCCCTTGGGGAAGAGGGGACGCAGGGGACGGTCGATCAAGCGGCTGGTCAGTATGGCCTTTTCGCCGGGACGGCCTTCGCGCCTGTTCCAGGAACCGGGGATGTGGCCTACGGAATACAGCTTTTCCTCATAGTCCACGCCCAGAGGGAAGAAGTCGATGCCGGGACGGATGGTCTCGCTTACGGCGGCGTTGACCAGCACGGCGGTGTCGCCGTAGCGCACGAAGGTGCTGCCGGCGGCCTGTTCGGCGTATTTGCCGAACTCCAGAGTGAGCGTGCGTCCGCCCAGCTCCATAGAATAGCTCTTGAACATGGTTTTCCTCCTAAATACTGTCTGATAGTCAGGAGAAAACAGCGCCGTAGCCTTGTCCCCGCAGGGATGAAGCGCGGCAAACGGCTCTGCCGCGCTTCATCCCTACAGCGAAACTGTCTCTCCTCAGGGAATGCGCCGCCTCAGTTAAGAGACGGCGCAAACGCGCGCAATTACTTGCGCAGACCGAGCTTGGCGATCAAAGCGCGGTAGCTCTCGATGTCGGTGTTCTTGAGGTAGTCAAGCAGACCCCTGCGCTGACCGACCATCAGCAGCAGACCGCGGCGGGAGTGGTGGTCCTTCTTGTTGAGCTTGAGGTGCTCGTTCAGGTGGTTGATGCGGGCGGTGAGCAGCGCGATCTGCACCTCGGGGGAACCGGTGTCGCCCTCGTGACGGCCGTACTCGGCGATGATGGAACTCTTGTCGATAGTCATGGTGTATCCTCCCATACTTCAAATTCCCTTAAACGCAGGGGGACGTCGGGAACTCGTCTGCCCGCGCAAAAGGATATGTCGGCACAAAGCCGCACTTTTTATTATACCACACATACAGTCCGGAAAATGGTATTTCAGGTAAATTCTTGCCTGTTTCAAGTGTTAAATTTCTAAGAATACACCCTGCGGGATACACTCTATGAAAATGTAATATTTTTGTCACAAGGTTGCAATCGATCGTAACATATGATAAAATGGAGAGACTCTGGGAAAGTATGAGCATAGGGGATATGAAGTTTATTGCCTCGGCTGCGTTCGGCATGGAAGGGCTGACCGGACGGGATCTGAAAAGACTTGATATAAACGGCGTTCAGGTCATGAACGTGGGCGGCGCCCGCTTCGAGGGCAGCTTCGCCGATGCCATGAAAGCGAGCCTTTGGCTCAGGACCTGCGACCATATATACCTCGAGGTGGGGGAGTTCAGGGCGGTCACTTTCGACGAGCTGTTCGAAGGCATAAAGGCGCTGCCCTGGCGGGATTATATCGCTAAGGAAGCCGCGTTCCCGGTCAGGGCGAACTGCGTGAAAAGCGCGCTGATGAGTCCCTCGGACGTGCAGAAGATAACCAAAAAGGCCATGGCGGACAATCTGTGCGCCGCGTACGGGCTTACGGTCATGCCGGAAACAGGCCTGAAAATGCAGGTGGATGTCAGCATCCGCAGCGACGTGGTGAGCGTGTGCCTGGATGCCAGCGGGGAACCCCTGTCCAAGCGGGGCTACCGCACCTGGAACGGGGAAGCGCCTCTCAGGGAGACGCTGGCCGCTGCCATAATCCTGCAAAGCGGCTGGCACCCGTGGCAGCCCTTGTACGACCCCTGCTGCGGCACGGGCACGCTGCTTATTGAGGCGGCGTTCATCGCCCTTAACCGTGCCCCCGGGCTCAGGAGAGCTTTCGCCATGGAGATGTGGCCGTTCGTGGATAAAAATGAGCTTGAGACGGTCCGGCGCGAGGCCCAGAGCCGCTACGACGAATGCTACGGCCGAGAGATGCACATAGCCGGTTCGGACATAGACCCGGAAGCCGTCGAGCTCGCCAAAAGGCATATCCGGCAGGCGGGGCTGGGCGACAGGATAGAGATAAGCGTTTCCGATATGCGGGACGTCACCCTTAAGGGCGAGCCCGGCATGATAGTGGCGAATCCGCCATACGGCGAGCGCATAGGCGACAGGCGCGTGGCCCACGCGGTGGCGCGGCAACTGGGAGAACTGGCCAGGCGCTGCCCGGACTGGAGCGTGACCGCGTTTTCCGCCGATATGGGCTTTGAAAGGGAGTACGGGCAGCGCGCCGCGCGCAGGCGCAGGCTGTATAACGGCAGGATAGAGTGCGAACTGCACATGTTCGAGCCTGCGAAAACCGCGGGAAAGCGTGACAAAAGGTGAGACCGGTCTTTAACCGTACGCCTCTTGTCCCCAATGAATCCGCGCTTCCGAGCATCGGCAGGATACGTCCGGAGGGATGGCTGGGAGAAGGCGCGAAAAACGCCCTGTCTGCCTTAAAAAGCGTTGAACGGGCCGTCTCCAAGCGCGATACGGACGCCGGGGTCTGCGCGTTTTACAGGGATCTTGAACTGCTCAGCGGAGTATTATCCGACGCAGAGGGCATGAAAAGCGTCGCAGGCTTCATAAGCCGGATAATAAAGACGCGGCGGGAAGACGGGTTTTTCGGACCTGAGGCTAAGGGAGACCTGACGGCGCAGTTCGAGTGCCTGAACCTGCTGTACGAGTATTTTACCTGCACATCCGATAAGGCGGTGCTGGGGATAATAGACGGTTTTCTGCGGTGGGAATACCTGAACCTCAGAAACAATCCCTTGAGGGGAGAATCGGTGTACAGGGGCGGGGAAAACATATACGTCGCCCTGAAAATGTACAACCTGAGCGGGCAGAAGTACCTGACCGAGCTGTGCGCCATACTCAGGGAACAGACGTTTGACTGGGTGAGCGAGTTCAACACCTTTCCGCAGATACGCCCCATTTCCCAGGTGATGGCGTGGGAGGACATGAAAAAGGGGCTGGAAGCCGAGAAGGCCCGGGGCGGCGGCAACTGTACGAGCCTTTTCGGGCGTGCCCACGGCAAAAACGTAGCGATGGCGCTCAAAACTCCCGCATTGCTTGGCCTGCTCAGACCTGGTTTCCGTGAGACACAGGCGTTTGGCGCGGGCTGGAGCCGGCTTATGAGGCTGCACGGCGCCCCCAACGGCATGTTTACCTGCGACGATCTGCTGGACGGCGCCCGTGACGCGGGAACGCTGAGCGAAGCAGCGGCGGAGGCTTTGTGGTCTCTGGACGTGCTGGGTGAGCT
>JAFZLE010000005.1 GCA_017551645.1 Clostridia bacterium
ATTTGTTGGGATACCGGCCACGGCAACATTTCCGGGCAAAAACAATATGAATCCATCTTAGAGATCGGTCTGCGACTGCTGGAAGTACATCTGAACGATAACTATGCGGAAGATGATATCCATCTTGCTCCTTTTCAGGGACTGATCAACTGGGGTGACGTTGTGCGGGCGCTTATAGATGTCGGTTATCATGACAGTTTGAATTTTGAGGTCACTGCCAACCGTCTTCCGGATCAGGCGGGCAGTTCTTTTATCCGTGTTTTGCACGGCTGCGGTGTATACTTTAATTCGCTTTTTGAAACTCTGGGCAAGGCGATGGGGAAGGAGCAGGCCGGGATCAAAGCCGGGCATGGCAATACTTAAGCATAAAAAAGAACAAGATTCAAAAATGGGAATAAAGCCTTTACCGGAGGTGCTGAAGTGGAAGATTATGAGCTGAAACACAATGAGATCCTTAGGCGTTTCGGTGCGGAATGCACGGTTTTGCTTAAGACTGACAAGTCTTTTCCGCTTGACGCTCCGTGTGAGCTGGCGCTCTACGGCAGCGGCGCGCGGCGCACGGTAAAAGGCGGGACGGGGTCAGGTGAGGTCAATTCACGTTATTTCGTCACGGCGGAGGATGGACTTAAGGCGGCAGGCTTCCGCATCACCACACGTGCGTGGATGGACAGTTACGACGCTATATATACACAGGCAAAAATACACTTCATCAAGGGGCTTAAGCGTTCCGCACTGAAGCGCGGGACGCTGGCGATACTGGACAGTATGGGCGCCGTGATGCCTGAACCCGAATACGAGCTGGGTCTGGACGCGGAAGGAGACGCTGCCGTATATGTCCTGTCGCGCATTTCCGGCGAGGGATCTGACCGCAAAGCCGTCCCTGGTGACATACTGCTGACGGATACGGAAGTACGCGATATACTGGCGCTTGACCGAAAGTATAAGCATTTCCTGCTGGTTTTGAATGTAGGCGGGGTGATAGACCTGTCTCCTGTCATGCAGGTCAGAAATGTACTGCTGCTCAGCCAACTTGGCGGAGAAACGGGCAATATACTGGCGGACATCATACTTGGCAAAAGCACGCCGTCAGGGAAGCTCACCGCTACATGGAGCGCCTGGGGCGACTACCAAAATATAGGTGAGTTTGGCGATAAGTACGATACTCGCTACAAAGAAGGCATCTATGCAGGATACCGTTATTTCGACAGCGTGGGTAACAAGCCTCTGTTTCCGTTTGGGTTTGGTCTGAGCTATACCGATTATACCGTAGAAGCGGGCAAGACTGAAGCTGATATGACCAGGATCAAAGTCTGTGTCACAGTAAAAAACACAGGGGCCTGCTGCGGGAAAGAAGTCGCACAGCTGTATGTTTCTCAGCCTCAGGGCAGGCTGGATAAGCCGTATCAGGTGCTGGCCGCGTTTGGGAAAACTGAAGATCTGAAACCGGGCGAGGATCAGGATATCACCCTGTCTTTCGACTTGCGCGATCTGGCTTCTTATGACGCTGAACATGCTTCATGGATACTGGAGAAGGGCGACTACGTACTCAGGCTCGGTACTTCAAGCCGTGACACGAAAGCGGTCGCCGTTATTCGCATAACTGAAGAGGTTCAGGTGAAGCAGGTCAAAAACTGTCTGGGCAAGCCGGATTTCACGGATTGGCGGCCAAACATCCACGATACAGCCGAGGTTTTGGATGTTCCGGTTATTACAATCGAAGCATCGGTATTTGAAACTGAAACGGTCGTATATTCGCTGGCACACGAGATCGACCCAATGGTTGAGAGGCTGAACGATGATGAACTGTGCCTCATGAATATCGGCGCGTTCAGACAAAAAGAGTCGAAGAGCGTGATCGGCGCGGCTTCAAATGCGGTTGCAGGCGCCGCGGGGGAAACAAACGGGTTATTTGGAGATGAAGGCATTCCGGCGCTTATCATGGCCGACGGCCCTGCAGGGCTGCGCCTGAGCCGCCGCTACACCAGGGACGATAAAGGGGTGCATGCGCTGGATGGCGGAATGCCCCGGAGCATGATGGAGCTGATGCCGGCCCCGGCAGCCTTTGTCATGAAACTCATAAGCAGGAAAAAGAAAGTAACCGGGGAGGTCTTAGAGCAGAACTGTACTGCTATACCCATCGGGACGGCTTTGGCCCAGAGCTGGAATACGGTCCTTGCAGAACGATTCGGGGACATCGTCGGATCTGAGATGGAGCGGTTCGGAGTGCATCTCTGGCTTGCACCTGCGCTGAATATACACAGGGATATCCGCTGCGGCCGCAATTTCGAGTACTATTCTGAGGATCCGTTACTTTCCGGCAGGATCGCGGCCGCGGTCACGCTGGGCGTCCAAATGCACCCGGGATGCGGCACGACACTAAAGCATTTCGCGGCGAACAACCAGGAAACCAACCGTTACAAGTCCAACAGCCAGGTCAGCGAACGGGCGATGCGGGAGATATATCTGCGCGGCTTTGAGATCGCTGTCAGGGAGAGCCAGCCCCATGCGCTGATGACTTCATATAACCTGCTGAACGGTGTCCATACTTCCGAACGACGGGATCTGATCGAGGACATACTGCGCGCCGAGTTTGGATACAAGGGCATCGTGATGACGGACTGGATCGTAGGAGCCATGTACGCAGGCAAAAAGAAGTATCCGTCGCCCAATGCTGCCAGGACGGCTGCAGCAGGGAATGACATCACTATGCCCGGAGGCAAAGGCGATCTGAAAGCCATGATGAAGGGCTTGAGTGAAGGCTTGGTGACACGCCGCCAGCTGCAGATCAACGCAACGCGCATAGTCCGCATGGTAAGAAAGCTCACAGAAGGAGAAAACGAATTAAAGCGATCCGACTGAGAGCAGAGCATCCCGGGGACCATTTACAGGCCGGCATCAGGCGCCCTGCCAGATGCGGAATTGCGGGGGTAAAAATCTTAGACGCCCGGGGAA
>JAFZLE010000055.1 GCA_017551645.1 Clostridia bacterium
GCCGGAGTGGAAGTAGGCTCGGGCGTGTACGTGATGGCGGGCATGGAAGGTATGGGCGTGGTGGCAGTGAATACCTGGGTCGGCTCCGGTGTGTAGGTATTGGCCACCACCAGCCCGCTGGGGTTCTGCACCTTGGGCGCCTTGCCCTCGTCGGGCTCCTTATAACCCACCATGTTTTGTATGCCGCCAGCAGCCCCGCGGGAAGCTCGGTCTTAAGGTATGCCGCGTTTACCGACGCGGGCTCCAGCAGTTCCAGGCCTTTCCTGGCAACAGGCACTTTTACTTCGTTCCAGATCTCCTCGGCGCGGCCCACATACGCGTCTTTAACGCTGTTCACGCCCGCACCCAGCGTGTCCCATACGCCCTGGGTCTTGCCATACACCCAGTCGAAGGCCTTATTCATGCCTTCCTGCGCACGCATGACAGTAGGATTAGTGGTTTTGATGCTGGCTGCGTATACCAGCAGCATGCAGAACACCACCGCGCCCAGGAAAGTGAGCAGCAGTTTGATTCCCGCGGAAAAGCGGTTGCGCCTGTTCCACAACAGCACCAGACCCACCGGGAACACTGCCAGCAGCAATATGACAGAGAACACCGTAAACCAGTTTAAACGCCTCTCTTCCTCCACCTCGTAATGGCTGGTGAGCCCATCCTCGCTGTAGGGAGAGCGCTTATCGCTCCGGTCGAAATACGACCTGCCCGATACTGATTTGCGGCTGTCCTGGTAACCTTTATAAGTCAATAGCATGATGTGTGCTTCCTTAATCGTTATGTGTCATGATTATACCACACCCCTCCATTTATTACAATAGTATTACAGAGTTTGTCATGAATTTAATATTTTGCCGATGTATCGGTAATATGTTAATATTTCGGTACAATACGTTTTGGCTGTTGACAAGTAATGGGCCGACGGATACAATATAATCGTTCGGTACAGAAGTAATTATTGGAGGTACACCGTATGGAAATGAACAGAGAATTAAAAGATAAGATAATGAAGCTCTCCATGCTTATCAGGCGGCTCGAGATGCCCCGCCATCACGAAGCGGGCGTCAGGGGGCACGCGCAGAAGAGGGCGCTGCTGCTGATCGCGCTGAACGACGGGATCAGCCAGAGGGAACTGTGCGAGAAGATGGGCATTCAGCCTTCCTCAGCCAGCGAGCTGCTGGGCAAGCTGGAAGCACGGGGGCTTATAGGCAAGACCGCCGACCCCGGCGACCTGCGCACCGTGTTTTTGAGCGCTACCGAGCAGGGCAGGCGGGTGCTGGAAAACGGCGAGGAGCAGGAAGACGCCTTGTCCGCCTTTGACGCTCTGGACGAGAATGAAAAGCAGGGGCTGGAAACTTCCGCCGACAAGCTGATAGCCGCCTGCGAAGACCGCTGCCGCGAAAAAGGCCTGCATATATTCCCGCCCAGGCCTGAAGGCTCTGAAGTCGAAGGCATGCCTTTCGGCGGCCCCGGCCTCAAGCCCTTCCCCCACGGCGGAAGGCCGCCTTTTGAGGGGCGTCCGCCTTTCCCGGGCAGGCCGTTTCCCCGGCACCTGCCCAATCCGGTACAGCCTGCCGACGGCAGACCCTGCCCCATAAAACTCGACGATGACAATATCCGGAAGCTGTAAGTAAACCAAAGGACGCGCCCCAAACCGGGGCGCGTCTTTTCTTTGCGTCCAGATCATTCAAACTTCATGGAGAACAGCTTGGCGTCCCGCATGCGGAAACGCAGCCTGACTGCCTTGCCCGCGAAAGCTTCCAACGCGAAGCCTTCCGGGAACACCACCCTGCGGTCTATGTTGTCGCCGAACACCTCTACGCTCTCCCCGCCGGACAGCTCGCTCCCGTTTTCATCCAGCACGCTCACGTATATGTAGCCGAAGGCGGAGGTGGCGAAGTTGAGGTGCAGCTCGCCTCCCTCAAAAACAAGCGGCTTGGTCACCAGTTCCTTTTCGTACCCGTCCGCCATATAGCAGGCAAAACCGTCTTTGCGGATCTCGTACCGGTTAAGCGGCCTTTCTACCCCGAAGGAGAAATGGCGGTCGATGGTGTAGAGGTTATAATACTCCTTCCCCGAATCTATCATGCTGTACGCCAGGTAGCAGTCCCCGTATATCCAGTTGTGCTCGTTTTCGTAGCCGGGAGTCAGGAACGCCTCGTTGTACCTGTGCCAGTGTTTGCCGTCCCGGGAACACATGAATATGCAGTCGGTGGCTACACGTCCGGTGCGCGGCTCTATGCGCTCGGTCGATCGCATCTTCACCTTATAACCCGTCATCTGCTCCATGTTCTTGGTCCACTCGGGACGTTCGCAGTACCTGACCGGGAAACCTATGAATACGGGCGCGCGGGCATACACCTCCACGTTGTTCGTATACAGCTGATAGTCGTATCCGTCGTCGAAGCTGATAAGTTCCGGGGCCGTCCAGGTGCGGAAATCGTCGGAATACATCACGCGGATGTCCCGTGTGGCATAAAGCCATACTTTGTCGTGGCTGTATATCTGGCCCAGGTCCAGCAGCTCACTGTTATCGACGCCCGGTATGTTGTGCATGCTGCGAAGATAGCAGACATAACGCCTGCCGTCCCACATGGCGGTGTTTAGTGAATCGAACGTGCCGTAGCGCGTCATTGGGTGAGAAAGCCTGAAGTGATACCCGTCGCAAGATGTGTAGCAGCACAGCGACGTCTTGTTTTCTCCGTCCGGGTGCAGCATAAATGCGGAACCTACCGCCTTGTATTTTTCATCCGCCGGGCAGGCGGGATTGGTGTCATAAAACACGAAGACCCCGTCCTTGACTAGCTCTATCACTATGTTGTTCTCTTTCAGACCGTGTCCGCCGAATATGTCGAGCCGAGGGCGGTGCCAGTTGATGCCGTCTTTACTCTCGATCACGCACACGCAGGGCTTCATGTTCTCTTCATACCATGGCTGATAGTACATCTTGTACCCGTTCGGGTCCTTCACGATGCAGGGATAGCTGATAGAGAACATCTCGTTGGGCTGGTCAAAAGAAAAGCAGCATTCCTTCAGCACCGGCGGGATCACGCGCTGAAACGCGCTGCTCCTTTCGGTGTCCACCGCGTAATCGTCCCAAAACGGCACCCTGTCCCGGCCGATCCTGACAGTCTCCATAAACCTACCTCCCGTATGTTAAAGCAAAACTGCCACGGAATACTCCCGCGGCAGTTGCCGTATTAAATGCTGATCCATTCCCCGGGCCGCTTGATAGCTTCCACGCCCGCGCCGCGTACGGCCATGATATTCAGCGTCTCTTCGTGCGGCACCGCGCCTTCGCCCGTTTCGAAAAAGCGGGTCATGCCGCGGATGAACGCGCCGAAATAATCGCTTTGCACGGTTATGAGCCGGTTCTTTCCCTCAGATACCAGGTTCATCAGGAAAGGCGCGTTGGTGTAGAACCCGTTTATCTGGGCGGTCCTGCCGTCTTTAAACACGACCGTCAGGCTGTAACCGTCCCTGCCGGGCACATACATGACCTTTTCCGGCGCGCCGTCCATGAGCATCATGACCGGTTCAAGCTGGTGTATCGCGTAAGTCTCGAAATAGTACGGCCCTACGGAAGCGATGGCGCTCACGTCCCTGATGCCCTGATACTCGGAAGCGTACCTGAGGGCAGAGGTGGAATAACATGGCGTGCCGCTGTTTTCCGCTATGTCGAATATGCGCCTGGCGGTCGCGTAGTCCGGGGCGAAGGTCTTGTCCACGTACACCCGCTTGCCTGTCCTGAGCGGCTTCTGGCACAGCAGTTCGTGCATCTCGCAGTTGTCCGGGGACAGCACGATAATGCAGTCGCATTCATCGCAGATCTCGTCTATGCTGCCTGCCCTTTTGATGCCCAGATCCGCGCACCATTTGTCGGTGGTCCTGCCGCCTATGGGGCTGTCTATGTGGCCGTACGCCAAGCTTACCCGCATTTTTCCACCGGTCGCCTCAGAGATAAGGCGCGGGTAGTTATTGGCGTGCCACTCGTCCAGATAATAATCTATAAAGCCAATATTCATATCTTACAGCCTTATCTCCTGATGTTTTTCGGAAGAATCGTATATGGCCTGCAGTATCTGCTGGGTCAGTATCACGGTCTCGATGGAGGACGGCAGCTTTTCCCTGGTCTGCACGTCTTTTACGAAGGCATCTATCTCGTTGCTGAAATGGTTGCGGGTGCGGATCTCGGGAGTATAGCTGATGAGCTCACCGTCCTCGGCGGTGTAATACTTGAAGCTGCCGCCGTAGCTCAGGCGGATGCCGCCCTTGTCGCCCATGAAGTCTATGTACATTTCGGCTTCGTTTATGTTCTGCGCCCAGGCACCGTTAAAGGTGATGACCGGCCCCTCGGTCCTTATCATGCCGGTGACGGAGTCGTCCACGTCATAGGTGCCGTTCAGGTCCTTGGTGTTCTCGCTCCACATTTTCAGGTAGGTGTACTTGTCCATCGGGGTGCCCAGCTTGCAGAAAGCCTCGCCGGTCACGGTCAGGGGCTTTGGGTCAGAGCAGCAGTACATGACTATATCGAAGAAATGCACGCCCCAGTCGATCAGCGCGCCGCCGCCCGCGATCTCCTTGGTGGTAAACGCGCCGCCCAGACCGGGAATGGACCTGTGCGCCCGGAAGGAAACGTACACGTGGTACACTTCGCCCAGCTTGCCCTCGTCTATATACTTCTTTATCAGGTTCACATAGTCGTTAAAGCGGTTCACGACGCCGATGTTGAGTATCCTGCCCGTTTCCCTGTGCACTTTGAGCATCTCTTCGGCTTCTTTGAGAGTCCTGGCGGAGGGCTTTTCGCACAGCACGTCCTTGCCCGCCCGCATGGCGTCTATGGCGATCTGCGGGTGCATGCGGTTGGGAGTGCAGACGGAGACCGCCGCCACTTCCGGGTCGTTTATCACATCGTGATAATCCGTGACCGCTATGCCGCAGCCGTACTTTTTGACGCACTCTTCCGCTTTTTCGGGAATGATGTCGCAAAAATACTTGATCTCGGCGTCCGGGTTCTGCAGGTAGTTCGGGATATGCGCGGAGTTTGCGATGGTGCCGCAGCCGATAATGCCAACTTTCATGTGTTTACCGCCTTTCAATATTCTGACGGCCGTCCGGGCCGTGAAATGCGTGTTTTGCCGGGGTTCAGCGCGCGCGGACGTATACGTCACTGACCGCCGTAGGTTCAGATGCTTCACCGGCAGCTTCCGGTGCCTTCTGATCTTCCGGGGGATTGCCGCCCAACGCGCGCAGCACTTCCGCCATGTTTACCGGCTGGCTGCCCTTTATCTCCAATGCTCCGGTCAGTTTTGCGCAAAGCAGGTTGATTATCGCCGCGGCGGCCTGGGGCACGGATATGAATGCCATGCAGCCCTGCGCGCTGTCCGAAGCCAGGCAGCCCGCCTGCGCGTCCTTCTCCAGACGGTCGAGCAGCCCGCCCTCGCACAGC